>CALZBV010000026.1 GCA_945622055.1 uncultured Clostridia bacterium | reverse complement strand
AAGGAGGAGAAGTAGTGTGAAGATAAGATTTTGCCGATGTAGAGCAAATCAAAATGCAGTAAAATAAACCAGGAAGGAGACAATTTCATGGATAAGCTGCCATTACTTATATTGACAGGGCCGACTGCGGTGGGAAAGACAACTCTGTCCATTAAGCTTGCGAAAGCGGTGAACGGTGAAATTATATCGGCGGATTCCATGCAGGTGTACCGCCGGATGGACATCGGTACGGCAAAAATTAAGAAAGAGGAAATGTGCGGTGTGCCGCATCATTTAATTGATATATGTGAGCCGACGGAGGATTACAACGTCGTTCGATTTGCCACGGAAGCGAAGCGTCTGATTCGGGAGATTTGCGAGCGGGGACATATTCCGATTCTGGTGGGAGGCACCGGCTTTTACATTCAGGCGGTGCTTTACGACATTGATTTTACCGAAACCGAGGAGGATACCACATACCGTGAGGAACTGGCAACATTTGCGGAGAAGTACGGAACAGAGGCACTTCATGCGGAGCTTGCCAAAGTGGACCCGGCTTCTGCTGAAGCAATTCATGCCAATAATGTAAAGCGTGTGATTCGAGCGTTAGAGTTTTACCGGCAGACCGGCGGGAAGATTTCCGAGCATAACGAGGAGCAGCGCGGAAAGGAATCTGCGTATAAAAGTGCTTATTTTGTACTGACGCAGGACCGGACGGTATTGTATGACCGAATTGAAAAAAGAATTGATATCATGCTTTCCGAGGGATTGCTGGATGAAGTAAAGGCACTGCTTGCGGAAGGATGTACGCCTGAAATGGTATCGATGCAGGGCCTCGGTTACAAGGAAATTGTGCCGTATTTAAACGGAGAATGCACCTTAGACGAAGCAATTTATATCTTAAAGCGGGACACGAGACACTTTGCAAAACGCCAGCTTACCTGGTTTAAACGGGAGCGTGAGGTGCTTTGGTTTGATAAAGGCTTGTATGAGAGCGAAGATGCCATGCTGGAAGCGATGCTTACGGAAGCTGGAAAGAGAGGGATAATAATATGACGCATGAAGAGATTGCTGCAAATTTGTTTGAAGAGAAAATGGTTATTTCTGCAATCAGAATAGCGGAACAGTTGATGAGATAGAAAAGGAGCTGGTTTTATGAACATCAGACGAGCAGAAAACAAGGATATGAGCGGAATTAACAAGCTGTTGCTTCAGGTATTAATGGTACACCACAACGGCAGACCGGACATTTTTAAGCCGAATGCAAAGAAATACACCGATGCGGAGCTGGCAGATATTCTTGCAGATGACACAAAGCCTGTATTTGTGGCGGTAGACGAGCAGGAAAACGTGCTTGGTTATGCCTTTTGCGTGTTTCAGCAGCATTTGAACAATAATATTTTGACGGATATCAAGACATTGTATATCGATGACTTGTGTGTAGACGAGGAAAAGCGGGGCATGCACATCGGAACGGCCTTGTACGGGTATGTTCTGGACTTTGCAAAGGAGTCCGGCTGCTACAACGTGACCTTGAATGTGTGGTCCTGCAATGAAAGTGCCATGAAGTTCTATGAGAAATGCGGACTGATGCCGCAGAAGGTCGGGATGGAGAAGGTGTTGTAAAGTAAAAGTCGGGAAATTGTTTTAGCTTTGAACGTATAAAAAATGTGATGGAAATGTAAATGTTCCTATGTAAAACGCAAGAAAAGTTAAAAAGTTCCTATGAAAAAACGCAGGATTGTTTTGCGTTTTTCTACTTTGCTGTGATATGCTTTAGGTGGAATCTTTTGTGAGAACGGAGATGATTACATGGAAAGAGATATCATGAAGCAGTTAGTGGAATGGAAGGATGGATTTGGGATTCCATTCCAAAGCAGTTGGCGAAGGACAATAAAAAGTTCGTGTTTTCTCATGTGAAGGAGGGATAATAGGGTTGAAAACACTTATTTTTAACGGTTCTCCGCGAAAAAACGGAGACACCGCAGGCTTATTAAAGTTTCTTACGGACAGGCTGTCCGGAGAATACAAAATTGTAGATGCCTACCGCTGTAACATCTCACCATGTCTGGATTGCAGATACTGTCAGAAGCAGAGTGGATGCGCGGTAAAGGATGAGATGCAGGAGGTTTACGAGTATCTGAAGGACTGTGACAATGTACTGATTGCGTCACCGGTTTATTTTTCGGAGCTGACCGGGAAAATGCTGGATGTAGGAAGCAGACTACAGACTTATTATTGTGGCAAGCGGTTTCGGAAGGAAGACAGCGGATTGAAGCCGAAGAAAGGTGCCGTGCTTTTGGTGGGTGGCGGTGACGGAAAGCCGGAGAAAGCGTATGAAACTGCAAAAACACTGCTGAGGCTGATGAACTGTAAGGATATCTTTGAAATGATTGGCTCGTTTCATACGGATGCTTTGCCGGCGAAAGAAGATACACAGGTGCTGGCGGGAGTGGAGCGAATGCTGCAGTTCTTTTTGGAAACGAGATGGGCATAGTAATATTTAGTATATAAAAGGTCGATAAAGAAAAGGAAAAAATATAGAAAAAAGTCGGAGAGAAAAAAATTACCTCCGCTGCCGGCGGAGGTAGTAAGAGGAGAAGTTCGATGTTATGAAAGGGGAGGGTAACACCGAACCAAATATATGAAAAAGAAGAATGATATAAGCAAATTTTGTATTGTTTCTTTCTGAAATACAGTATATTGTACATATATGTTTTGGGTGTGGATAGATTGTGAACTTTCTGTAAACGATTATTTTCGGTTTTATGAAGGTCGGAAAAGGAGGTTTTGCATATTCCCGGCTTGCTTTTCGGTAGAAAAAGAGATAGAATAAGCGTGTGGAACATATTACTTGCGAGAAAAAAGCCTATTTGCATATACTCTAATAGAATGTTCGCGGCAGAAGCGGACGATTGTGAAAAATGTATTGTGTATGGGAAGGAAATGAACAAGGAGAAAAAAATGAATTGTTTTAAAAAATTGCTCCGAAAGGAATTCGGTGCCGGAAGGTATCAACAGTTTGCAGAATATGTGGAGAAGTATATCGGTCCGGAGGTAGAAGAAAGCAAAGAGCTGTTTAATACAATTTACCAGTATTGTAATTGTCTGGATTCTGAGAAAATCCTTGGAATGCAGGCGAGATTGAATGAGACGCTTTATTCGGCATTCAAGGTGGGAAAGACTTATATGATGTCATTTTTGCTGTTTATTATGGCATGGTTTTATGTTTTGTGTGCACAGTTTCCTACTGAAGTGCTTCTTCCGGCCATTGGTGTACTTTGTCTTGGATTCGGGCTGAAAACCTGGCAGTTTTTCGCTAACCGGTGTTTTTATGTAGATGCACGTATTATTGAAACGTACCGTCAGGTTTTGGAACGGATTCTGATAAAGCGTGCAAGAGAAGGAAGAAAGCAGGAATAGCTTAAAAGGCTACGAATGTGGGAGGATGGTATTTTGGAAAAGAGATATGAAATCGGAGATATCAAAGAGCTTCGGGTGCTGGGACGAACAAACGGACGGAGGAATCCGCTGACGCTGTTTTGGACCGCCTCCGGCTTTGAGGTGGGATTTAAAGGGACGGAGCTATGGTGTGAATTTGAGTCGGATTATTCCTGCTATGAACAGTGGATTGCGGTTTTTGTAAACGGGGCACTGTTGTCCAGACAGATGCTTCCAAAGGGCAGGACAAAGGTTTGTCTGCTTCGAAATATGCAGGAGCAAAAGGAAAACCGCGTTTGTGTGTTAAAGGAGGTTCAGCCGATGCCGGCGGACGAACAGTCCGTGCTTTCGGTACATGCTCTTTATGCGGACGGGGAGTTTTTTGAGCTTCCGGAGAAAAATTGCAAAATTGAGTTTATCGGGGACAGTATTACCTCCGGGGAGGGAAGCTATGGTTCCTGCGGGGAAAATGACTGGATTGCCCAGTGGTTTTCGACGAGCCGGGCGTATCCGTTTATGGTTGCAAAGGAGCTTTCCGCAGAATATCGTATTTTTTCCCAGAGTGGAAATGGACTTTGCTGTGCCTGGGATAACAATCGGGAGAGTATCATTCCGTTATATTATGAGCAGGTTTGCAGCGTGCTTTCCGGCGAGCGTAATATTTCCCTCGGGGGAAAGGAGCAGCATGATTTTTCTTCCTGGCAGCCGGATTTTATTGTGATTAATCTCGGAACGAATGATGCAGCTGCATTTGACCAGCCGGCATGGACGGACCCCAAGACCCAAAAGTCATACAAAATGGAGCGTGGCGCGGATGGTCTTCCGAAACCGGAATGCATGGAAGAGATTACCCGCTGTGCTACCGCATTTTTACATACAGTTCGAAAGAACAATCCGAAAGCAGAGATTTTGTGGTGTCTTGGATTGATGGGAGACCTTACTGCTCCGGCGGTAAGGGAGGGAATCCGCAGATATCAGGAGGAAACCGGTGATTTAAAGGTAAGCTTTATACCGCTTCCTGAGATTTCGGGAGACCAGATTGGTGCAAGATGTCATCCGGGTGTGAAGGGACATGAGATGGCAGCAGGTGTGATTGCAAAAGCAATCAGAGAGAGGATTTCTGGTAAGTAAGCAGATTACATGGCGATAATAAGAGGCTACAGGACAAGGAGAAGTGTATGAGTAAGGTTTTTTTGTTTTTAGCAGACGGATTTGAAGAAATTGAGGCACTGACCGTGGTAGATTTGTTGCGCCGGGTAAAGGTGGATACGGTCATGGTTTCGGTAAGCGGAAAGAAAAAGGTAACAGGCTCTCATGGAATCAGTGTGGAGGCAGATGAGCTTTTTGAGTCGGTTGATTTTTCCGATGGCGTGATGGCAGTGCTTCCGGGAGGAATGCCGGGAACGCTGCATTTGCAGGAGCAGGAAGGGCTTAAGAAGCTTTTGCTCCGGTACAATGAGGAGAAGAAATATATTGCCGCAATTTGCGCCGCTCCGAGTGTGCTCGGCTCATATCACCTTTTGGAGGGGCGTCATGCGACCTGTTTTCCGGGCTATGAGGAAAAGCTTTTGGGAGCAAAGGTAATGCCGGATGCAGTTGTGATTGACGGAAACATTATTACGAGCCGTGGTATGGGAACTTCAATTGCGTTTGGTGCTGCACTGGTTTCTCTGCTTACGACCGGGGAAACGGCAGCGGAGCTTTTGAATACCATTCAGTATCGGAAGGGCGAATAACGGAAGCACTTATTTGTGCGTCCGTCCGGGAAAACAGCTATTTGGGCGGACGGATACTTTTGCGAAGCAGCAGAAGGGCAGTAATGTTTGGAATTACCATGCAGGCGTTTATAAAATCCGTCAGCTCCCAAATGAGCGGGAGTGACAGGATACACCCTATGAAAATCATACCAAGATAGCAGAGCCGGTAGGTTTGCAGGGAGCTTTCCCCGAACAGATAAATAACTGCCTGGGCACCAAAATAAGACCAGCCGATCAGGGTGGCGTAAGCAAAGGCAATCAGGGATATACCAAGGAAGATTTTACCACCAGGGAGTAAGGAAAAGGCAGCGCCGGTAAGCTCGGTGGAGGATACATTCTCGGCAAGGGAAGGAAAACGAAGCAGAGAGCTTACAATCACGATTCCGGTGAGGGCGCAAAGTACAACGGTATCAAAAAAAACAGCAGACATAGATAAAAGAGCAGCTTTTTCAGGGCTGCTTTTTTCTTCTTCTACGAAGGCAAGCGGCGCAGTACCGAGACCGGCTTCGTTTGTAAAAAGGCCACGTGCAATGCCATATCTTGCGGAAGTGAGAAAGGAACCACCGGTGATGCCGCCGAGTGCCGCGGAAGGTGTAAAGGCGGAGACGACAATCTGTCGGATTGCAGGAAAAACGCAAGTGTGATTGATGCCTAGAAGCAAAAGGCAGAAAAACAGGTAAAGAACTGCCATCACAGGGACGAGGACACTGCAGAATCTGGTAATCGATGTACTGCCGTGCAGGATGACATAGCCGACGAAGAAGACCAGAAGAATACCGGAGACAGCCGGCACAAGTCCGGTCAGGGTATGTAAGGTTTCCGAAACGGTTCCGGCCTGAGTGGAGCAGCCTACACCGAAGGATGCGGTCAGAAGCAGAAAAGCAAAGAGGGTGCCGAGCTTTTTCAGACCAAGTGTATCGGAAAAAACGTACATGATTCCGCCCCTCAATTTGCCGGAGGAATCGGAACGGCGACATGCAACGCTGATATAGCTTTCTGCATAAGCAGTGGACATACCGAACAGACCGGTCAGCCAGCACCAGAAAACGGCGCCGGGACCGCCGAGTGCAATTGCAGTGGAAACACCGACGATGTTGCCTGTCCCAAGCGTGGCAGCAAGGGCGGTAGCAAGGGAGGCAAACAGGTTCTTTTTTTCGGGACCGGCAGACAGGCGTACGGCGAAAGGCAGTTTTCGCTGGACACCCCTTAACCGGATTGTGAAATAAACATGGACGCCCAACAGCAGAACTAAAAGAGGACCATTCCATAAAAGCCGGTTGGCAGTAGAGAGAAAATGATAAAGCATAGGCAGAGAAACCTTTTTTTTATACAGTATGAGCGGTACGAAAATAGTATTCGGCAGAAAATATCTTACGAAAATATAGTTATTCGGCAGCGTTTGCTTCCGGTTCCTCTCCATATACCGGAAGTATCATATTCTCCAGGGCCGTGCGAAGCTGAGGATTGTGGATAACAAAATGGATTGCGGGAGCCTTGCTCTTTGAAATGGTAACCCAGTTTCCTTCGTTGATATGGATTTGAATATTTCGGAATGGATATCTGCTGTTTTGTTTGAGGGTATAGGTTTCATGCTCCCGGCTGAAGGCTTTGGTCAGTTCCATATGCTCTAAATATTCCTCGTATGTATATACGACATTCCCTTCATAGAAAAGCTCGGAAAGAGAAAGATACATTGGATATTTTGCAAACTCGGCCTCGTCTATGACCGGAATTTCGTCGGTAATGTACGCTCTATTCAGGAGTTCTTTGAAGAGACAGCGTTGCTCTGCAACAAACCTTTGAATTTTGTCTTTATAGGTTTCTTCGATGTCATTATGATTCAGTATGTGAACAAGCAGGGCGTCCGAAAGAGTATATACCGGTAATGAGGAAAGAATTGACCTGCGATTTCCGGGCGTTTCCAGGTCTTTGCGAAGAAAATCGAAAAAACGTCCTTTTGATTCGATGCGGTAAATATCCATCAGCGGCGAAGCCTTGGAAAGTAAATCTTCAGCTCTTTGTCTGTAATAGGCCAGCTCGGTCTTATTGTTTGTCAGATACATTTTTCCGTTTTGCGGATAGTCCGCAATGCATTCCCCGGACAGGGCGGCAGCGCCGCTGGAAAACAAGAAATGACCGAATACCTTATTATGGATTCCTTTGAGATAATAAGGGGATATCTGTCCTGTCATATACATCGGAATCCATCCCTCAAGCCCCATCATCATTTCATCAAAAGGGCGGTTGATGTTATGAATCATTTTAATATACAAGCCCTTCTTTAAAGACAAGGCAACCGCAAAAATGAATTTTTTCATAAATTCGGAATCGGAAGCTTTCTCTGCTAAGGGGGTGTCGTCATTGGCGATAATCGGCAGAGTGGATTTTGATAATACTGTTGCTTTAAAGAAGTCCAGAGTGGCATTACACATTTCCTTGATTCCGTAATAGTTCTTTGAGGTCGGCAGACGAAACGGCATTGTAGGAACCTTTAATTTATCAAAATGGATGCTTCTGATAAAGTCATTTAAGTCAAATTCATCAATTTTGGTAAGAAACGGAAGAACGATGTCTTTCCTGACTGCCTGTCCGGAAACCAGCCAGTTGGTCAGGCGTTCTACAAAAATGTTTTCTTTATCCAGTTCTTTTTTTTCACATTCGATTAATTTTGAAACAATCACGCATTCAGGCTCTGTGATATGAGCTGCAATAAACTTTGCAACTCCGGCAGCAAAACGTTCCGGGTCTGCAGGTTTCCTTTGTCCCTTTCGTATGCGTGAGATGTAAGAGCTGTCAAAGTTTAGTGACCGGGCAAGGTCAACAATATTTACCGGGAGCGCCGATAGTAAGGTGTCCAGATTCTTTTGAAATTGTTCGTACGGAAAGACTTGTCCCTCCAGAGAACGGGTCAAAGCAGTACGAACTATTTCTTCTGTAAGCTCCGTATGTTCTTTTTCCTTTGCCAGTGCAGAAATACCATGTATGAGACGTTCGAATTGCTCGGTGCCTTTTTCCGGGGAGCGTGTTCCGGCACGATACCGGCTAAGAACAGAGGCAGACAGTCCGGAGGCATCTGCCAGTTCCTTTGCACTGCAGTCCAGTATGGAAATATATTCATTTATCTGATCCTGAAAGCTCATAGTTTTGCACCTCGACTCTGATTATTTCATTCTAACCTTACTCTTGTATTTATTATCATACTATATCGTGGTTAATCTGTATAGATGTTTCCATATCAGTCATTGACAAATATGGAAAGTATCTTGCGCTTTTGCAGACTTTTTTACTAAAATGATATCAAATCTTGTTGTTTTTTGGCAATTTTGCAAAGAGGAAAGGAGTCGTTGATATGAAACGGAAAAGAATAGTAGCATGTCTGCTGTGCTTTGCACTTTTGTTCACGTTGTTTCCGAGGGCTGCATTTGCAGAAGAGGAACCGGGTGGTGGAGGACTGCAGGAGAACCAATACACACTTCTGTTTGATTCGAATGACGGGGCAGGAGTTAGTGTAAACGGCGAAGCGAAAGAAGAATGGGTATTTAATGATTTTGTGGCAGACGAGACACTTTCTTTTACACTGACGCAACCGGGCTACAGACAGGATGGGATTCCGGTTGTTGAAATCAGAGTGATAAACGGTGAAGGAGAACCGGAAGTGTTCAGAACGGATGCGGAGGATTCCACCCACAAAATCGTATTGAGTGAGAATACATTTTCCTTCACTCCGAGCAGTAATGCTCCGTTTGAGGTACAAATCTGGTGGTCGGACTATGATGCCTTTGAAGGAACTGAGGAAAAGCCTGTGGTTGTGGAGATAGACTGTCAGGGCGATGGCTCTGTCGAGGCTCAGGGTGTAGCAGACGAGGATAAATTTGTTAACAGAAGCCTTACAAAGGTACGTCTGCCGGAGATGCAGACAGAGTTGGTTTTGACCTGGGAGGAAGGTAAGGGACCGAAGGAAATCCGGGTAGATGGCGGAGACGCAAGCGCAGAAGATGGCCGGCTGATACTGACGGGGGATGCTTTGACCGGTGGTCAGTGCAGTATACCGTTAACACAGACCGAAACCAGCTGGGAAACGGGACAACCGGTTCCGAAAACGTTTTACTATGTACAGGTTGTTTTTGACGAAGGCGGTAACGGCGGAAATGAAAAATACAGTTTTACCCGGCTGCAGGATGAGCTTAATACAACTTATTTTGCATTCGGTGACATCAATGATAGTAGTGCCGCTGATTCGGAGGATTTGAGCTATGGTCTCATGCGGACTCTCTATGACGGCTTCCGGGTAAACGAGGGCAGATATCAGGAGGAAGGCGCTGCACTTGGTCTGATAGAGGATTTCAACAAGCAGGACCCGACAAATCTGAATCTCAATATGGAAAAGCTCCTGGCGTTAGCAACAATAAGTGATGCTCCGCTTGCGGGTGAATCGATTACTGCAACCGATAAAAGTGGGGCTACGCACATATTTGATGCATATGAGGTTACGATAACAATTGATAAGCTGTATGAAAACAGACAGGACTTAACTGTATTTCCGGAAGAAGAATCTGAGGCCACCGTATTAGAAAGCCCGATTGTTCTTACCGCAAAGGTTTATCTGATTAATACGAAAGATAGTGCAGAGCAGGTTATCATAAAGGTTAAGGATACATATTTTGTACGTGATTCGTATTCGTACGCTGATGAAAACGCAGATGACTCCGAAAGATTTGAAGGCTTAAATGCATCTGCCCTTGTCCTTGTGGCGGAGTTTGACAGAGAGGAAGATATTGTGCTTTTCGGAAACTATGCACAGGCAAATGAGGTCCTGTCTGATAAATCATCAAAGCGCTATTATGCGGCCGGCTTTTCCGCAGGTGCTGTCAGGAAGGAATCCATGGGCGGTAAGTTCGTTGTTATGACACCGGACTTTATGGGCGTGACACTGAACGGCATCGGAGAAGAGAAGGAGCCTGCTGCCTGGAGCTCTGAAAGCAGTTTATCCATTGCAGAAACCGGAAGTGATGAAGCCAGTAATACAGAGAAGAGCATTTATTTCGGATTTAGTCAGATTGAGATAACACCGATTACATCCGGCAAAGCAAATGGTCTTAAGGTTAACGGGATCGAATCGGTAGAGCTTTTGGACGGAATTACGGAGAATGCGGTTAAAATCGAGAAGAAGGAAGCTTCGGATGCGTATATCATTCATTTCCTGTCGGATTTTTATGATACTGTTCGGCTTAAGGTAACCTATTCGTCTGCCGGAGCTACGGTAAGCGGAATTGTAAAAATCAACCGTGTCGGTATCCAGATTGACGGCGGTGGGACAGCGGGAGATACAAAAACGGTTACTATTTTCCACGGTCATGATATGGGAGCTGAATTAGATGCTTCTGTTTATGAGGCATATAAAGCGAAAAACAGCGGAAAAGTTCACGGAAACTATGGACTTGCTTACTACGCAACGTATTATTATCCGACCGGCAGCGATACCGATGCCCCGAATGTATCCTTGTTTGTGACGTATACTTACGCTGACGGAAGTGTGGAAAGACGTCTGTTAAGGAGTGATTATTTTACAGCTGCAACAGAGGAAAAAGTAGCAATGAGTGATTACATTCTTTATATGGGAGACGGTAGTAATGCACCGGTAAAGGTAGAGGCAATTGCAATACCGGATGTAAAGGAAGATGGAACGGTACAGGGTGCGAAATTAGGTGCCGGAAAAGGTGTAGGAAAAGTATTTGACTTTAGTGAGTAGAAAGGCAGGGACAGATTATGAAGAAAATGATACGTGGCTTAGCTTTGCTTGCTTGTCTTCTCCTGCTGGGTGTCATGAGTGGAGATACGAAGGCGTATGCAGCTTCTGATATTACGACGGTAGCTGCTTCAGGTGATTTACAGGGAGTAACTGTATCCGGAACAACAGATGAGGATGTGGCTGCAGTGTTGATTGAAGTACTGGACGGAACGGATATTGTAACGCTGGAAACACACGCCGTAACAGCCGGTAAGTTTAACGCAACCCTTTCTTGTACACTTGTAGCCGGGAAAACGTATAAGGTGTACGTAATAAACTATAACGGCAGCGGTACGGCACAGGAAACTACGGTTTCTTTGCCAACGGCGACCCCAACACCGACGGCGACCCCAATACCGACGGCGACCCCAATACCGACGGCAACACCAACGCCGACCGTGGAGCCAACGCCGACCGTGACACCAACACCGACGGCGACCCCAATGCCGACGGCGACCCCAATGCCGACCGCAACCCCAATACCGACGGCAACACCAACGCCGACCGTGGAGCCAACACCGACGGCGACCCCAATACCAACGCCGACCGTGGCACCAACGCCGACGGCGACCCCAATACCGACGGTGGCACCAATACCGACGGCGACCCCAATACCAACGCCGACGGTGACCCCAACGCCGACCGTGGCACCAACGCCGACGGCGACCCCAATACCAACGCCGACCGCGACACCAACGCCGACCGTGACACCAATGCCGACGGCGACCCCAATACCGACGGTGGCACCAATACCGACGGCGACCCCAACGCCGACCGTGGCACCAACGCCGACGGTGACCCCAACGCCAACGAGTACTCCTGTCCCGACGAAGGCTCCGGCGGAAGAAGAACCGACAGGTGGCAATACCGGCGATAGAGAAGCAATATTCGTTGCTGATGAAGGTGGTTGGAAAGCAGTTGTGAATGAGATCCAAAAGATAGAAAGTGGTGAGCTGGTTCTTGCTGAACTTGAGGGTATCACAGAACTGCCGGAAACTGTACTGGAGGAAATTGGCGGAAAAGATGTAACACTTGTTCTGCAACTGGAAGAAGGTATTTCATGGAGCATTAACGGAAAAGACTTGAAGGAAGGTGCTTTTACAGGAGCAGAAGGTATTGATTTGGGAATTAAGCTTGGTGACAATGCGAATGACATTATTCCTGACAAGACCATTCAAACGGTTATAGGAAACAAGGCGTATACAAAGATGAGTTTTGCACATGATGGCGAGTTTAATTTTACTGCGACTCTTTGCGTAAAGCAGGATAAGGAAAACGCCGGTAAGTATGCGAACCTGTTTTATTACAATGAAAATACGAAGAAGCTGGAGTTTATCTGTGCAAACAAAATAACGGAAGACGGTATGGCTTATTTTACCTTTGCACATGCTTCAGAGTATATCCTTGTAGTAAATGAGAAATCGATGAAGCCTGTTGAGCCGGTATTAAAGGAAGGCTATGCGGTTCAGATTGGTGCTTTTTCCAAGAAAGAAAATGCAACAAAGTGGATGGAAAAGGGAAATAAGCTGGGATTTGCCATGTACTTAGAGCAAAGCAATAATCTGTACCGTGTTCAGACGGAACTGTTTGAAACAAAGGAAGAGGCAAAAAAGGCAGAGAGTAAGTTAAAGAAAGCTGGATTAAAGACATTTATTGTAAAAGCAAAAAGGTGGGTAACGGAAGAAGCTTCAGATAATGTGGCTGAGCCGGTTAACCCGGAAAAACCGGAAGGACAGGAGAAACAAGAGGAATCTGCTTTACCGCCGGTTTCCGAAGAGAAGAGTGTTGAGACTCTTGCAAAAGAAGTAATCAGCGGAAAATGGGGGAACGGCTCTGAGCGAAAGGAACGTCTTACAAAAGCCGGATATGATTACAGAAAAGTACAGGATAAAGTAAATGAAATGTTAAGATAAGAGAATAAGCATATGGAATGGGGCTATTACATTGCATTAATGTGACAGCCCCATGAAGTTTTTCTATCCTGCCGTTGCAGAGAATATATTCATGAAGCGGATTTACAAAACTGAAATGAAACGGCTGGCTTCAAATTAGTATATTGCAATCCTGAATCGGGTATGTTATTATAATTATGTCTGAGAGGGCAAATAAATAAAAAGAAAGAACACGAATTGTGTAAGGTGAGGGAATGATTCAAAGATAATTTGATTTAGGTGAAACACATAGTTTAGGAAGACCTGTAGGTGCAGGCCTGTTTGTGTGCGCTTAAGTTGGATTACCGCAGGTATCGTTCTCTTTTTTGTTATCTGTAGGATAATAGACAGAGGTCCATTTCTGCGAGCCTATTTTGCGCATGCAAAGTAGGCTGATTTTACGTGCAGGCAAAGGGAGGGGCAATATGTTACAGATAAACGGGCTTACCATCACACACCGGAAGGATTTGCGTGTAATCCTGGAGAACTTCAGCCTTGTACTAAATGATGGAGATAAGGTGGTCATCATTGGGGAAGAGGGCAATGGAAAATCTACTTTGATGAAATGGATTTATCGTCCGGAGATGGTGGATGATTACGCAGAAGCAAAGGGAAGCCGCATATGCGGGCAGGAGCGGCTGGGCTATCTGCCACAGGAGCTTTTGCCGGAAGAAAAAGAAAAGACCTTGTATGAATTCTTCTCGGAAGCAGAAGGCTTCTGGAATCAGACGCCAAAGGAGCTGGCAGGGTATGCAAAGCGCTTTAGGGTGGAATTGGATTTCTTTTACAGTGAACAGAAGATGTTTCGTCTTTCGGGTGGCGAAAAGATTAAGGCCCAGCTTATGAGGCTTCTGATGCAGGAGCCCACTGCATTGCTTTTGGATGAGCCGTCCAACGATATTGATATGGCTACACTTGAGCTTTTAGAAACCTTAATAAAGGAATGGGAGCATATCGTGCTTTTTATTTCCCATGATGAAACCCTGATTGAGAATACGGCAAATATGGTGATACATATCGAGCAGCTTCAAAGAAAAACAAAGAGCAGATATACGGTTGCAAAGAAGCCGTACCGAAGCTATGCAGAGGAAAGGATTCGGAATTTCGAACGACAGGAGAGGCAGGCCTTCAATGACCGTAGAGAGAAGGAAATCAGAGATGAAAAGTACAGGCGCATTTATCAAAGCGTGCAGAATAGTCTTGCATCGGTTTCAAGGCAGGATCCGGGTACGGCAAAGAATCTGAAGGATAAGATGCATACAGTGAAATCCATGGAAAAGCGTTTTGAACGCGAAGATAAGGAAATGACAGAGATGCCGGAGCAGGAGGATGCCATTTTCTTTAAGCTTGGTACAAAAGAGAGTGCTATTCCGGCAGGAAAAACAGTTATAGAATTCGGATTGCCGGAGCTTTTGACACCGGAGGAGGGGAAAGCTTCCGCGTCACGGGTACTGGCAAGAGATATTTTTCTTCGGATAAGAGGTTCTGAGAAAATCTGTATTGTCGGAGCGAATGGCGTGGGAAAAACAACCCTGCTTAAGCAGATTGCCGATGTACTTTTGCAAAGAACAGATATACGTGCGGAGTATATGCCTCAGAATTATGAGGAGCAGCTGATGCTTGATCTGACGCCGGTCGATTATCTGGACAAAACAGGGGAGCGGGAGGAACGAACAAGAATCAGGACCTATCTGGGTTCCCTGAAATATACGGCAGATGAGATGGAGCATCCGATACGGGAATTGTCCGGAGGGCAGAAGGCAAAGGTGCTTCTCTTAAAGATGAGCCTTTCAGGGGCAAACGTATTGATTCTGGATGAGCCGACAAGAAATTTTTCACCGTTATCGGGTCCGGTAATTCGAAAGATGATGCGTGAATTTCCGGGGGCAATTATCAGTATTTCCCACGACCGGAAGTTTATCGATGAAGTGTGTGACAAAATATATGAATTAACGCCTGAGGGGCTTAAGGAAAGAGAAAAAAATGAAGAAAACAAAGGATGAGTTTTACAATCAGATTTTTAAGCTGGTTCTGCCGATTCTGATTCAGAATTTACTGAGTGCGGCGGTAAGCTCTGCGGATGTGGTTATGTTAAAGTTTGTCGGACAGTCGGCAATCTCTGCGGTTTCGCTGGCATCCCAGTATGCCAATGTATTATTCTCGGTATTCTATGGACTGGGGACCGGGGTTACGATGCTTTGTGCGCAGTACTACGGAAAAGGGGATATGCAGGCCGTCAATGTGGTGCAGGGAATTGCGCTACGTTTTTCCATGCTGTTTTCGGTTACCTTTTCTTTGTGCGCTGCGATTATTCCGCGACCGATGATGATGCTGTTTACGGATGAACCTGAGTTGATTACGCTTGGTGCGTCGTATCTTAGAATTTTGAGTGTTGCGTATTTTTGCTGGGGTATCATTGAGATTTACTTGTCGGTGCTGCGAAGCATTGAGCGGGTTACGGTTTGTACGCTGTTAAATACAATGGCATTTTCCCTGAATATCCTGTTAAATGCAGTATTTATTTTTGGTCTTTTGGGTGCACCGAAGCTTGGAATTATGGGGGTTGCACTTGCAACCTCAATTTCCCGTGCGGTTGAACTTGCCGGCTGTGTGATTGTATCAGTCCGGAGTAAGGACGTAAAGCTCAGGCTGTCGTATCTGTTTATAAAGAACAAGGTTCTGTTTCAGGATTTTGTACATCTGTCTCTTCCGGCACTTGGAAATGATATTGTCTGGGGAGTTGCGTTTTCCATGTATGCGGTAATCATCGGACACATGGGAGATGACGCGGTGGCAGCAAATGCGCTCGTGGTGGTTGTTCGAAATCTTGGTACGATTTTCTGTTACGGGATTGCAAGCGCCGGGGGAATACTGATTGGAAAAATCATTGGGGAAAACAGATTGGCGGAGGCAAGGTCCGGGGCAAGGAAGATGATGAAGCTGACGGTTATCAGCGGAATTCTGGGCGGAGTGATTGTACTTTGCAGCATGCCGTTTGTGCTTCGCTATGCGTCCACAACGCTGACTCCTACGGCAATGCATTATCTGAAATGGATGCTTCTCATCAATACGTACTATATTTCCGGAACGGCAGTCAATACATCTCTGATTGCGGGCATTTTCCGTGCCGGAGGTGACAGCCGGTTCGGATTTATCTGTGATACGATTGACATGTGGTGCTATGCGGTCCCGCTTGGCTTTTTCGCAGCGTTTGTATTAAAGCTTCCGGTGCTTTTGGTATACTTCCTGCTTTGCACGGATGAGTTTGTGAAATGGCCGTGGGTAATCGGGCACTACAAGAGCGGAAAGTGGCTGAAGAATATTACAAGGGAGGACTGGGGAGAAAACCGGGATTGAGTCAAAAGGAGGAAGTCCTGATGGATGATGAAACGCATATATTCATGGGCATACGGATGGAGCTTCACGATGAAGCCCGGTGCTTATGGGAACAACCGGCGCAGAATATCGCAAAGCGATATTCTTGTTATGAAAGCGGGGGAACAATCCTGGCCTACCTGCTACATTACAGGCAGGTTTGTGAATGAGAAACAATACGCTTCAAAAGAATAA
>CALZBV010000025.1 GCA_945622055.1 uncultured Clostridia bacterium | reverse complement strand
TATGCTTTGTACACTCTTTGTTTTATTGCAGTTCTTAAATAAGTGAGATTGCCTGGCGTGGTAACTTTATAATGCGTCATAAGCTTAAAAGCTGCTTTTTTGAAGAGGTGGCAAACCTAATTGTAAACAAGGCTTGCCGTCGCACCGGCGACTTGGTATAATAAAGGCAATGGTGGAAAGGTGAGACAGAGACAAATAGAAAGCACACAGGTGGAGAGAAATGTCAGAGGAAAACAAAGAAAAAGGAAACGCAGGGAAAATGAAGCCGGTTATCGCTATTCTGGCGGTAATTATAGTGGTACTTGCGATTGCTGTTGTTTTGTTACTTCCAAAGGGCGGAACGGCAAAGAAGGTAGCAAAGCAGCTTTCGCTCGGAGCGAAGTATCTCTCGGAGCTTGAATATGAGCAGGCCATCGCAGCGTATGAGCTGGCCATCGAGATAGACCCGAAATGCGTGGATGCTTACCTCGAACTCGCAGATATCTACAGCGAGCTGGGCGAGTATGACAAGGCAGAGAAAATCCTGAAAAAAGCAAAACGCGAAGTGGCTGAGGAGGAGGTTGCCCAAATCCGCCGAAAGCAGGAAAAGATAGAAAAGAAACGGAAAGAGGCAGAAGGAACCCCGGAGCCGACAAATGAGCCGAAACCTACCACAGAACCGGTGCCGACCCCGGAACCAAACGCTATTCCGACTCTAGCGCCAACTGCAACGCCGACCCCGGAGCCAACCGCTACGCCTACTCCGAAGTCAACCGCTACGCCTACTCCGAAGCCAACGGCCCCCCTTACCCCGGAACCAACCAAGTCAGTCGGAAGCAGGGTGACAATTACAGGAAGAACCGTGGAAATAGAAGCTGCTGAGGTCGGCGACTACGTTACCTTTGGTACCTACGAGCAGGACAATGACCTCGGAAACGGAACAGAAGCCATCGAGTGGCTGGTGCTGGAGAAAAAGGACGGGAAGGCACTGCTTTTAAGCAAATACGCATTAGACGCAAAGCAGTACCATGATGAGGAATATGTAGATGTTACCTGGGAAACCTGTACCCTGAGAAGCTGGCTAAACAGTGAGTTCTACCGTACTGCATTCAGTGAAAAGGAACGAACCTCTATCGCAGAGACACTCGTAAGAAATGCAGACAATCCGGAGTATGGAACGGAGGGAGGTAATGATACGAGAGATAAGGTATTCTTACTCAGTATTGAGGAAGTAATGACCTACTTTGATGCAGACCCGGATGCAGGGGACCCTGTCCGCAGGGCAAAGCTAACGAAGTATGCGAAGGAGCAGGCAGGCTGGGGCTGGGATACAAGCGACGAATACTACGTCAATGGAGACTGGTGGCTGCGCTCGCCGGGCTTCGTTAGTAACAACGCCGCTTATGTCGACTACAATGGCAACGTCAACCGGGGCGGCTACTTGGTAGACAACTACAGTAACGTCGTGCGGCCCACTTTATGGATAGCGTATTAATCCGGAATCCTCTCATCTGCGAAGACTGCAGGGCTTCGCAAATCGGAAGCCGGGAACCGGGCTTCCAAAAACGAAAGGCGACAGTTTTTCGGAAATCCCCGCGGCGTAAGCTGCGGGAGGAGGGACCGCCGTGTATAAGGCACATAAAGCTGCTCGAAAAGGAAAACGGAACACTTCAGAAACTACTTGACAAATGCTGAAAAAAAGAATAGACTTTGAGGGTAAGCAAAGGCGCTTTGGGTGTTCCCAAGGCGCCTTTCGTTTTTTTGTGGGGAAAAAGGATGCTTACACGAAATGCAAGGCCGGTACGGCTTTGCATTTGCCACAGAAGAGAGAATAAGGAGGCCGCTATGTGTGAGTTAATGGATAAGCCGCAGGAGGAATGCGGGGTATTTGGTGTCTGGAGTATGGAGGCAATCAACGCCTCACAGTGGATTTATTATGGGTTGATTGCACTTCAGCATCGCGGACAGGAATCGGCGGGAATTGTGGTTTGTGATACGAAGGGGCCGATTGGAAATATCTGTGCGCACAAAGGGATGGGACTGGTAAGCGAGGTGTTTCACAAGGAAGCGCTGGAACGGCTGCGTGGGAATATCGGAATCGGTCATGTGCGTTATTCGACGACCGGGGCAAGCTGCGTGGAAAATGCACAGCCGATTTCCCTGAATTATGCAAAAGGAACGCTGGCACTTGCACATAATGGAAATATCATCAATGCAGGAAGGCTTCGGGAGGAGCTTCAGCAGGAGGGCGCTGTTTTTAGCGGGACGACAGACTCCGAGGTAATCACCTACCGGATTGCAAAGGAGAGAATGAACACAGAATCCATAGAGGAGGCAGTCTGCAGGGTGGCACCGCTTCTTAAAGGGGGATATGCACTTCTGATTATGAGTCCGCAAAAGCTGATTGGTGTGCGCGATCCGTATGGCTTGAAGCCGCTTTGCATTGGAAAGCGCGGAAATTCTTATATTCTGGCATCGGAAAGTGCAGCGATTCGTGCGGTTGACGGTGAGTTTCTTCGTGATGTTGCACCGGGAGAGATGGTCACGATTACGAAGGACGGACTCAGCTCAATGCAGTTTCTGCAGCCGGAGAAAAAAGCACATTGTATTTTTGAATATATTTATTTTGCAAGGCTGGATTCGAGGATTGACGGAATCAGTGTCTATGATGCGAGAATCGGTGGAGGAAGGGCACTTGCGAAACGTTATCCGGTGGAGGCGGATGTCGTAACCGGTGTGCCGGAATCAGGACTTACGGCAGCAGTAGGGTATTCGGAGCAATCCGGTATTCCGTTTAAGCTTGCGTTTTCAAAGAACAGCTATGTCGGACGTACGTTCATTAAGCCGACACAGGAAGAACGCATGTCGGCGGTGCATATGAAGCTCAGTATCATTGAAAGCGTGGTAAGAGACAAGCGTGTGGTGTTAATTGATGACTCAATTGTGCGCGGAACGACAATTGCAAACCTGATCCGCAGGATGCGGCAGGCCGGGGCAAAGGAGGTTCATGTGCGCATCAGCTCTCCGCCGTTTTTGTATCCGTGTTTCTACGGAACCGATGTGCCGGACAACAAAGAGCTGATTGCAAATGAGTATTCGACGGAAGAGATTTGCAGACGAATCGGTGCGGACTCCCTTGGCTATATGCAGCTGGAGGACTTTGGGGAAATGGTCGGAAAACTGCCGATTTGTAAGGCCTGCTTTGACCAAAACTATCCTGTGGAAAGCCTTGACGAATGAAAGAAAATGTAGTATGATAAGAGATATAATTTAGATTACTAATTTGATGTAGTCAAGGATTGGGGGATAAGAAATGCAGACAAATCAAAACCAGGCGTTAACGATGTATCCGCTCTTTTTTGATCCGATTTACAAGAAGGTTCAGTTTGAGCAAAAGGACGGAAAACCTTCGCTGTGTTACAAGGACGATTATTGGGGGGTTCAGGTGCAGCAAAATGGCGATGTGAAATTTTGCATGTATGCACCGGAGGCAGAGAAGATCGAGGTTGCAGGCTTTGGCGGTAATTTCAGCAGGGATAGGATTGCGCTGACAAAGGACGAAAACGGAATGTTTTCCGCAACTGTTTCCGGACTTGCTCCGTGCTTTCATTACCATGAGTGGTTTGTGGACGGTGCGAAGGTTGTGCATCCGAACGCTCCGATTGCTTACGGCTGCTTTGGCGCAACCAACTTTTTTGAGCTTCCGAACGCGCAGGATGATTTCTGGTTTTTAAAGGACGTTTTGCATGGGGATGTTCAGATTCACAGCTATGTTTCCCACGTAAACGGGCATATGAAAAAATGCTGGATTTATACGCCGGCATCTTATGGAAAGGTGCCGGGAAAGAAGTATCCGGTCATGTATATTCAGCACGGTGTCGGTGAGGATGAAACCGGCTGGATTTGGAACGGAAAGCTGAATCTGATTCTGGATAATCTTATCGCGGAAGGCAAGTGCAGCGAGATGATTGCGGTTGTGGCCTGCGGCTATGCATTTAAGGAGGGGGAGAGCCCGGTGTTTTTCCCGGGAGATTATCCGAAGGAGATTGCAGAGGATCTGATTCCGTATGTGGAGAGCAGGTTTGCGGTTAAGAAGGGGAGAAAGAATCGTGCCATGGCAGGTCTTTCGCTTGGTTCTGCACAGGCGATTCAGATTGTTTCCAGGTATCCTCAGTTGTTTGCACACCTTGGTGTTTTTTCCGGAATGCGTGATATTGAAGCAGAGCTTATTCTGGCAGCACATGAGAAATATCCGATGGATACGGTTCTGATGACAGCAGGTACCGGAGAGAAAGGACTGGATGAGTCCCAGAAGGAATACACGGACCGTTTCTGTGCACTTGGGGCAAAGGGCGGACAGCGTTCGTATCCGGGATTCCATGACTGGCATGTATGGAGAGAAAGCGTCCGGGATTTTGCACAGCTTATTTTCCGTGAGGATGCACCGGAGGATGAGGAGCCGTTTACCTATACCGAAGCAGTGCTTTCGACGGAACAGCTGGACCGCCAGACATTTGCAGAGCATATGCTGATGTTTGACCCGATTTATAAGGGACTTATTTTTGATTTTGATGAGAAGGGAAGACCGGCAGGCCGTTATAAGGATGAGCATCGCGGAAATGAAATCGTGGATGTGGCAAGCGGGACGGCAAGATTCTGGTATCGCACCTCCGGAGCAAAGACGGTTCAGGTAGATATCTGGGGCATGGGACGCTTTCCGATGGAGCAGGATACGGAAGGCTGGTGGACCTGTGAGGTAAGCGGAATTGAAAAGGGCTTCCATTACTATGGATTGATTGTCAATGGAACGGAAGTGGTTGACACGAATGCACAGGTTGGCTACGGCGGTTTCCGCACGATTAACTTCCTTGAGATGCCGGAGGAGGATTTTATGGAGTACCGGCTTCGTCAGGTTTTGCACGGAGCAATCCATATGAATTATTACCGTTCTTCTGTTACGGGCAGACAGAAGCTTTGCTATGTATATACACCGGCTTCGTATGAGAAAAACCCGGATAAGAAATATCCTGTGCTGTATTTGCAGCATGGTGGCGGAGAGAATGAAACCGGCTGGATCTGGCAGGGCAAGATTGCAAATATCGCAGATAATCTGATTGCGGCGGGAAAAATGCAGGAGATGATTATCGTAATGAATACCGGATATGGTTTCCCGGCAGATATGAATTGTCATCCGTCCATGAGTGGATTTCTGGATGAACTTGTAAAGGATGCAGTGCCGTTTATCGACAGTACTTACCGTACGCTTGCCGACCGTGAGCATAGAGCCATGGCAGGTCTTTCTATGGGGGGAATGCAGACACAGAAGATTGTTTTTGCACATCCGGAATTGTTTGCCTGGGCAGGTATTTTCTCCGGTGGGCTTGTGATTCAGAATGAAGAGGAGGATTACTCTGATGTGCTTTTAAAGCCTGAAGAATTTCAGAAACGCTTCCGTATGCTTTTTGTAGCCTGCGGAACGAAGGAAGGATTTTTGGAGGCTACCCGTGCAAATGAAAAGAAGGTATTGGAAGCAGGTGTGCCGATTGAGGTGTATGAGGACTATGGTTATCATGACTGGACCTTCTGGAGACACTGTGCCATGCAGTTCCTTCCGAAGCTGTTTGTATAAGTGTCTGAAAACAATGTGACAATTGTGGTTTTTTGTAATATATTAACTGGCAAAAGGAATCGTCGTACGTTGCTCATGCTTTGCACGAAAAACTTTTTTGGAATTCCTCTTTACAAATGGCGGAATGTGGCGATATAATGTAATAAGAGAAAGAATGTAACGATTGTATGTCACAGATTGTCACGGAGGACGATGCTTATGTCATATTTTAATTATTCCAGTGCGATTTTCAGTGGCTTTTCCACAAATGGAACAAGCTCCTTTATGAATCTTGCCAATGAGTATTCCAACATTAAGGCAGGAAGCTACAGACGTCTGTTAAAGACCTACTATAGTAAGTTTAATGCAGACGGCTCGGAGAAGGTTTCTTCCGATAAGAACGGAACGAAGCGTCCGGTTAAGAATGCGTTTGCGAATGTTACGGATTCGGCGAAGGATTTGACCGGAGTAAGCGATAAGGCGACTGCTCTGCAGAATGCTGCGACAAGGCTGGCTGCAGTGAAGACCGGAACCTCTTCCCTGTATGCGCAGAAGCCGATTACCGAGAAACAGGAAGATAATACAACGGTTACGAAGACAGATTATGATTATAAGTCTTTGGTCAGTGCAGCGAAGACGCTTGTTTCTGCGTATAATGATACATTAGATGCAACGAGCAAGGTCAGCGCATCTTCTGTTACGCAGAAGACGCAGTGGGTTACCGACCTCGCCAATGAGTATAAGGATGAGCTTTCTGCAATTGGTATTACCTTTGATTCGGACAAGCGTATGAGTCTTGATGAAAAGAAGTTTACCGCAACGGCGATGGAGGATATCCAAAAGGTATTTGAGGGAACGAATTCCTTTACCGGAAAGCTTGCAAGAAAGGCTTCGAATCTTGCCGGTGCGGCAGAGGTACAGTCGACGAGACTGGCATCTGCATACAATGCAAGTGGTTCCGCCTACAAGGCCGATTCCATGAATTCCGGTTCGTTGTTTGATTCCTTGTTCTAGAAGCACAGGAAAGTAAGAGGAAGGCTTATGAAGCCAATGGCTTTGTAAGCCTTTTTGTACATTTTAGGGAGGTTTTATGGTAAAACTTGGTTCTCATGTTGGAATGAGTGGAAAAGAAATGTTTCTCGGTTCGGTAAAGGAAGCACTCAGCTATGGTGCGAATACCTTTATGTTGTATACCGGTGCACCGCAGAATACGAGAAGAAAGGCGGTTTCCGAGCTTAGAATTGAAGAAGGTCAGGCGCTTATGAAAGCAAACGGTCTTTCGGAATTTGTGGTGCATGCACCGTATATTATCAATCTCGGCAATTCTGTAAAAACAGATACATTTACGCTTGCGGTTGATTTTCTCCGGGAAGAGATTTTACGGACCAATGCGATGGGAAGCAAGGTGCTGATCCTGCATCCGGGTTCTCATGTGGATGCGGGAACGGATGCCGGGATTGCTCAGATTGTGAAGGGATTAAATGAAGTTCTTACGAAAGACTGTCCGGTTTCAATTGCGCTGGAAACGATGGCCGGAAAGGGAAGCGAGGTCGGAAGAACCTTTGAGGAGCTGGCACGGATTATGGACGGGGTGGTTTACAATGAAAAGCTCAGCGTTTGCTTTGATACGTGTCATGTGCATGATTCCGGATATGATATTGTCGGAAATACGGACGGTGTACTTGAGGAGTTTGACCGGGTGATCGGAAAGGAGCGTATTGCGGTTTTTCATATTAACGACAGTAAAAATGTACGTGGTGCACGAAAAGACCGTCATGAAAATATCGGATTTGGCAACATCGGTTTTGAGACGTTACGGAGGGTTGTTTTTCATAAGGATTTTGAAAATGTACCGAAGATTCTGGAAACACCGTATGTCTCTGAAACGGAAGAGAGTAAGGAACGTGCAATTGCTCCGTATAAGGAGGAAATCGCAATGCTAAGGTCCGGCGTGTTTGACCCGGGGCTGTTGGATAAAATACGTGCAAAGTAAGGAAGGTTGGCTGTGATGAAAAAGAAAGTATGGAATAAAGTGATTTTTGCAGTTTTTCTCGTGACTGCACTTGTTGGAATGGCCGGGGCTTTTGGAAGACTGAGAATGGGATATGCCGCTGAAGAACAGAATTCAGTAACAGAGGAAGTAACGTCCGGTGCGTCAGAAGAAAAGGAAGAGCCAACGCCTGCCACAACAGTACAGCTTCCGGAGGTTTCAAAGGAGGAGGTAACCGCCATCCGCTTTCGGTTATTCCTCTGCATCTGCTTTGGACTTGGACTTAGTATAGTGATTGCTATTTGGGGAAATCCGAATGAAAGATTAAAGTCACGTTATAAACGTGCCAGAAAGCTTCAGGAAAAACAGGAACGGGAGAGACTTGCAAAGGAGCAAACTCAAAAAGAGAAGGACGATAAGAATAAGAATCAGTAGGGCAGGATGGAAAAAGAGGGACAGCCTCATAAACGGATGTTTATGAGGCTGTCCCTTAGAATTACTTTTCAAGACTCTGCATCTTCATGGCACGAACCTTTAAGGAAAGACCAAACAGATTGATAAAGCCTTCTGCATCGTGGTGGTCGTAAAGGTCGCCGGTTGTGAAGGAAGCAATGCTCTCATTGTAGAGAGAATACGGAGAGGTGGTTCCCTGCTTAATGATGTTGCCCTTGTAGAGCTTTAACTTAACCTCGCCGGTAACATACTTCTGCGTGGACTCAATGAATGCCTGAAGAGCCTCACGAAGCGGGGTGAACCACTTTCCTTCGTAAACAACATCTGCAAACTTATCACCGATGCCCTTCTTGTATGCGAGGGTATCACGGTCAAGAATCAGCTCCTCTAACTGCTCGTGTGCAGCCATGAGGATGGTTCCGCCAGGCGTCTCGTAAACACCACGGGACTTCATACCAACAACACGGTTCTCTACGATATCAACGATGCCAACGCCGTGCTTTCCACCAAGCTTGTTTAACTCGCGGATGATATCGGAGGCCTTCATCTTCTGACCGTTTAATGCAACCGGAGCACCTGCCTCGAAGGAAAGGGAGATGGTTTCACCCTCATCCGGAGCCTTTTCCGGAGACACGCCGAGAACTAAGAGATGGTCGTAGTTCGGAGCATTTGCCGGGTCCTCTAACTCAAGACCTTCATGGCTGATGTGCCAGAGGTTACGGTCACGGCTGTAGCTGTGGCTGGCGTCGAACGGAAGCTCAATGCCGTGCTGGTGGCAGTATTCAATCTCATCTTCACGGGAAGACATCTTCCAGGTATCGTTGCATCTCCACGGAGCGATGATCTTTAACTCAGGAGCGAGAGCCTTGATTCCAAGCTCGAAACGAACCTGGTCATTTCCTTTACCGGTAGCACCGTGACAAATAGCTACAGCGCCTTCCTTTTTTGCAATCTCAACCAGCTTCTTTGCGATAACCGGACGAGCCATGGAGGTACCGAGCAAATATCTGTTCTCGTATACAGCACCGGCCTTTACACACGGAATTGCATACTCATCAACGAACTCATCAACAACGTCAAGAATATAAAGCTTCTCAGCACCTGAATACTTTGCACGCTCTTCCAGACCGTCTAACTCGTTGCCCTGTCCTACATCAATACAGCAGCAAACAACATCATAGTCATAGTTTTCCTTTAACCACGGGATGATAGCAGTCGTATCAAGACCGCCGGAATAAGCAAGAATAACCTTATCCTTCATAGTAAGCCTCCTTATGTACATTTGTACGTGTTATTTCTAAGCACATTATGCGCTTGCGGAAACAATCTGTCAAGAGGGAAATGTAAAAATAATTTATATTTATTTATAATAGACGCAAAAAAATTAGTTTACGCTTTTACGTACCGGGAAAGAAGAAGGCAAATTATTAAAATGAGAAACTTCTTGCAAGATAGAGTCAATTGTATTATGATATAATCCAGTGTGGTATGCCCAGATGACATACATGGTGAGGTGACTTTATGAAATATGAAATTGTTCTTGCTTCCGGTTCGCCTAGAAGAAAGGAGATTCTGACGCAGATAGGAGCTTCATTTCGCGTACAGGTCAGTGAATGTGATGAGTCAGTCGGGGATTTGGCGCCGGATGATACTGTGCTTACACTTTCGAAGAGAAAGGCCTATGCGGTTGCTAAGGAATGCGAAGGTCCGGTTGTGGTAATCGGTGCGGATACCGTAGTAAGTGTAGAGGGAAGGATTCTCGGAAAGCCGAAGAACCGGGAGGAAGCGGCGCAGATGATAGGAATGCTTTCCGGAAAGGCACATGAAGTGTATACCGGCGTGTGTATTGTACGAAAGGAAATGGATGGAACGCGGAGTGAAATACGGTTTGCGGAGTGTTCCGGGGTAAAAGTGCTTCCGCTTTCGAGGCATCAGATTGAGGAATATACCGACACTTTGGAGCCTTATGATAAAGCAGGAGGTTATGCTATCCAGGGGTTGTTTGCACCCTACATAGAGGGAATAGAGGGTGATTACTACAATATTGTAGGACTGCCGGTTTCCGGAATCTTTCGTAGGATGTATGAAAACGGTATTGACCTGAGAAGCGGAGAGACTGTTTACGAATAATTTAGGAAGAAAAGAAAATAGCTATTGCATATTATTCATAAATGACGTATAATTATTAAAACTTGTCGGAGATTATGCAAAAGCTGTTTCAGACAGAAGAAACAGAGAATGGAGCAGAGGATGGGTACAGAGCAGTTTGAAATCCGTGTAATGGTACCTGAGGATTATGATCAGGTGTATCGTCTGTGGTGCGGAATTAAAGGGTTTGGAATCCGCAGTGTAGATGATTCCAGAGAGGGCGTGGAACGTTTTCTCCGGAGAAATCCGGATACCAGTGTGGTGGCGGTGGAAAACGGAGAGGTGGTTGGTGCGATTTTATGCGGACATGACGGACGACGAGGTTGCTTTTATCATGTGTGTGTAAAAGAATCCCACCGGAAAAAAGGAATCGGAAAGAAAATGGCGGTTGTTGCCATGAACGCTTTGAAAGCGGAAGGAATCAATAAGGTGTCCCTCATTGCATTCCGAAGCAACGAGGTTGGCAACAAGTTCTGGCGTAAGGTTGGCTGGACATTTCGTGACGATTTGAATTATTATGATTTTACGTTGAACGAAGAGAATATCACCAGATTTATAGAATAAGAAGAAAACACTGCTTTTTCAGGCGGAAACGGAGGAAATTATGAAACAGATCAGCGGAGGAGTTACGGCAGCAAAGGGGTTTTCTGCTGCATGTTGTGAAGCAAACATCAAGTATAAGAACAGAACCGATATGGCAATGGTTTATTCGGAGACGCCGTGTGAGTGTGCCGGAACCTTTACTTCAAATGTAGTAAAGGCAGCCTGTGTTATGTGGGACCAGAAGATTGTAGCATCCGGGAAGCCAATGCAGGTGGTGGTTGTAAATTCCGGAATTGCAAATGCCTGTACCGGACAGGAAGGCTGGGACGCCTGTGAGGCTACGGCAAAGGCTGTGGAGAAGGAGCTTGGCGTTTCGGCAGACAGTGTTGCAGTCGCATCTACCGGTGTAATCGGTATGCAGCTTCCGGTTGAAAAGCTGGTTGCAGGCGTTTCGGC
The DNA here is from genome assembly GCA_945622055.1 of uncultured Clostridia bacterium. GTDB lineage: Bacteria > Bacillota > Clostridia > Lachnospirales > Lachnospiraceae > SIG307. The sequence goes on along the minus strand of CALZBV010000025.1, from coordinate 5,410 downwards.
AATGAGTAAGACGTTAGCTTCTACTGAGGAGGCGGGAACGGCAGCTTCCAGGGCGATTATGACAACCGATACCATAAATAAAGAAATTGCAGTTACCTTTGAAGTGTCAGGAACAACAGTAACGCTTGGCGGTATGAGCAAGGGTTCCGGAATGATTCACCCGAATATGTGTACGATGCTTGGTTTTCTTACGACAGACCTTGCAATTGACAGGGCTCTGCTGCAGGAGGCATTGAGTGCAGTCGTTAAGGATACCTTTAATATGATTACCGTGGATGGGGATACCTCTACCAATGATACGCTTCTTCTGATGGCAAACGGAATGGCACAAAATGCAAAGCTTACTGCAAAGGGAGCTGATTATGATACATTCTGTGAAGCACTTTATTTTGTCTGCAGATTTCTTGCAAGAAAGATGGCGGGAGACGGAGAGGGTGCAACGAAGCTTTTTGAGGCAAAGGTTGTCAACGCAAAGAGCAAAGAGGATGCAAGAACGCTTTCCCGTGCGATTGTAGGCTCCAATCTCTCCAAAGCAGCAATATACGGCTGTGATGCAAACTTTGGCCGTTTTCTCTGCGCAATGGGATACTCCGGTGCAAAGTTTGAGCAGACGGATGTAGAGCTGTTCTTTGAGAGCGCTGCCGGACGGCTTCAGGTGTTTAAGTTTGGTACACCGCTGGCTTTTGATGAGGAGCTTGCCATAAAGATTATGAAGGAAGAGGAAGTAACCGTTTTGGTTGATATGCATGAGGGAACCGAAGAGGCGACTGCCTGGGGATGTGACCTTACGTATGATTACGTTAAGATTAATGCGGATTACAGAAGTTAATCAGGCTTTTTATTGAAAAGAACAATACAGAAAGGGAGCAGAGAATTCTGCAGGAAAGATGAGTGCATTTGAGGATGTTGTATCTAAAGCAAACGTGTTAATTGAGGCATTGCCGTATATTCAGCAGTTTAAGGATAAGATTGTTGTTGTAAAATATGGCGGGAGCGCAATGTTAGATGAAACGCTTCAGGAAAATGTTATTAAGGATGTCGCATTACTTAAGCTGGTTGGAATGCGTCCGATTATCGTACATGGTGGCGGTAAGGAAATCAGTAAGTGGGTAAGCCTTCTTGGAAAGGAACCACACTTTGTTCAGGGACTTCGTGTAACAGATGAAGACACGATGGAGGTTGCTGAGATGGTGCTTGGAAAGGTAAACAAGCATCTGGTGCAGATGTTACAGAAGCTCGGTCTGAAGGCAGTAGGTATCTGCGGAAAGGATGGCGGTACGCTCAAATGTGAGAAGAAGACGCTTGCAACCGGAGAGGATATCGGCTTTGTCGGTAATATTACTTCGGTAGACACCAGCCTGATTGAGACCTTATTAAAAAAGGATTATGTCCCGGTAATTGCACCAATCGGTATGGATGAGAATTATCTTTCTTACAACATTAATGCAGATGATGCTGCCTGTGCGATTGCAACGGCAATGAAGGCGGAAAAGCTTGCATTTTTAACGGATATTGAGGGTGTATACCGCGATTTTAACGATAAGTCGTCCCTGATTTCCGTTCTGACGTTAGATGCTGCAGATGAGCTTCTTCAGTCCGGTGTTATCGGCGGCGGTATGCTTCCGAAGCTAAATAACTGCATTGATGCGGTAAAGAACGGCGTATCCAGAGTACATATCATGGACGGAAGAATTGAGCATTCCCTGCTGCTTGAGTTCTACACAAACAAGGGTATCGGAACTGCAATTGTTGGCAGTGAGAGCAAGCTTTTAGAACACGAAAAATAAGTTTTCCGTAAAAGAAAGGAATTGCAGATATGGATAAGAAGGAATGTATTCGTCGTGCAGAGCAGGTACTGATGCACACCTACGGCAGATATCAGGTGGTACTGGATCACGGAGAGGGTGTTTATCTGTACGATACCGACGGGAAAAAATATCTTGATTTTTCAGCAGGCATTGCAGTATTCGCACTTGGTTACGGTGATGAGAAATACAATGAGGCCGTGAAGGCGCAGGTGGATAAGCTCCTGCACACCTCGAATTACTACTACAATGAGCCGACAACCTTTGCTGCAGAAAAGCTTGTTAAAGCGTCCGGTCTGGATCGTGTTTTCTTTACGAACAGCGGTACGGAGGCAGTTGAGGGTGCGATTAAGCTGGCAAGAAAATATTATTATAAAAAGCATGGTGTGGCAGACAGCCAGATTATCGCAATGGAGCATTCCTTCCACGGCCGTAGTATGGGTGCGCTGTCTGTTACCGGTACAACAAAGTATCGTACTGCCTTTGAGCCGTTAATTGGCGGAGCTGTGTTTGCAAGCTTTAATGATTTTGAGAGTATTAAGGAAAAGGTCAATGAAAAGACGGCCGCTATTATTATGGAAACCGTACAGGGCGAGGGTGGTATTTATCCGGCAGACAGGGAGTTTTTGCAGAAGGTACGTGCGCTTTGCGATGAAAAGGGCATTCTGCTTATTTTAGATGAGATTCAGTGCGGTATGGGGCGTACCGGTACGATGTATGCATTCCAGCAGTATGGTGTAAAGCCGGATATTATGACAACGGCAAAGGCTCTTGGCTGTGGAGTTCCGGTTGGCGCATTTGTTGCCACGGATGAGGTTGCCGCTGCGTTTGAGCCGGGAGATCATGGCACCACCTATGGAGGAAACCCGTTTGTAACGAATGCGGTTAGTGTTGTATTTGACCGTTTTGAGGAATTAAACCTGACTGCGCATGTAAAAGAAGTCGGGGCATATCTGTATGAGAAGCTGGGGGCGTTTGCCCAAAAGCATTCAGATAAAATTGTAGCACATCGCGGAATCGGTCTGATGCAGGGGCTGGAATTTAAAGAACCGGTAAAGGAAATAATCAACCGTGCAATGGAGAAGAATTTGATTTTGATTGCTGCCGGCGCAAATATCATTCGTTTTATTCCGCCGCTTGTGATTGAAAAGGAGCACGTGGATGAGATGCTTGCAATTTTGGAGAAGAGCATCTAAGGAAAGTTTTTTGGGGGATCTGCAGGAGCGCATTGGCTTTGACATATATTGTTGGGCAGTTTTCGGAGAAGGAGAACCAAAGATATGAAAAAAAGGATGGCAAAGGCTGTTCTTATTAGCGGATTACTTCTAAATTGCATACTTTTTCCCTGCAGAAAGGGATATGCATCCGGCTATAAGGATAATTTTATTGTGGGGCAGGAAGAACAGAAGAGTGTGGATGAATTAAAGAAATCCATGTCAGAATACGGAACATTCATTGGTGGGGGAGGTATGCCTTTTTCTGAGTTTGAAGAGGCTATGGAGAATCGATGGATAGAGATAAAGGACAATGGGCGTTATCGGGTAAATAAAATTGATTTAACCAAAAAGTATGATTATGATACGAACATTCGGCAGTATTTGACGAATCTTCAGAGACTGGACGGCGTTCGTATGTTTTCGATTGGAAAGTCTTCTAAGGGAAGGCCGATTTATATGCTTGAGATTGATCGGACAACGGTAGAAAATCCAAAAATAATCGTGCTGACGGGAAACGTGCATGCAAGGGAAACAGCCGGAAGCATGTTTATTGTGAAGCAGTTAAATGACCTTCTGAATGATAAAAACAACGAAGAGTACCTTTCGAAGGTTAAGATTGTTACGGTTCCCTGTGTAAATCCGGATGGCAGAGAGGGTGTCAGCTATAATACAAAGAAGTACACCTACTCTGACGGACAGTTATGGAAGGCAAATCTGAACGGTGTGGATATCGGAAGAAATTTTCCGGGACTTAGCTGGGGGCAGATAAGGAAAGGAAACCAAAGGGTTAGTTTCTATTCCGATAATCCGGAGACTATGTATTATCCGGGACCTTACGCCGGCTCTGAGTCTGAGACAAAGGCATTGATGAAGTTTTTATATCATTATGTGGTGGAAGAAAAGGCAGATATGCTGATTGATTATCATCAACAGGGGCGTATCGTTTATGCCGGAAAACCGTGGCAGACACAGCAGCAACAGGACAGATGTGAGGAACTCGGAAAATATATCAGTAAGATTCTTGCGAATGGTAAGACATATAAGTTTACGAGAGAGGTTTCGACCTATGGGCTGCGTGGGGAGGGCAGCACATTAAGCGATTATGCTTGCGGACTTGCAATGGGAGCTTGTTTTTCCAGGGACTATGGTTTTTTTGTGTTCAGTGACGGAGTGGAGGAATACCCGCTGATTGCCGGGAAAATAGCCGGAGAAGAAGCAAATAGCAAGTTTTGTACTGCTACTGTTGAAATCGGGAGCGGAGTGTCCTTTCTTGGATACAGTGACAGTGCAAGACAAAAAATTGCCGCTGAGTACAAAAACTATCATTTTGATACGATGCTTTACAAGCTGTGTGATTTCCTGTTTGAAAAGGACAAGGTTGTAGTAAAGCTTGATGATTTTAAGGTGTTAAAGCAGGGAGAATATAAAACCGGATGCGAGAGCGTCGCTACAGTTTCGGTTTTGAACTACCTTGGGTATGATATTACAAAGAAAACATTTATTGAGAAATATCTCCCAAGGATTGATACTACTGAGGAATTTTATCAGGATGAGGAAAATCAGGGGAAGCTGGTCTATGATTATTACTTTGTAGGCAATCCCAAAAGCTCAGCCGGTAAGGCTTGCAATTCCCGGGTTATTGTTGAGGCGGTGGAAAAGTACTTCACGTCCATAAACGAAGCTGACGTGAAGCCGGTAAATTTGACCGATAGGGATTTCTCTGTGCTTGTGAAGAAGCTGCAGGAAGGAAAACCGGTGATTATCTGGCTTTCAATTAACCTGACCGGCAGTGGAAAGCTTCGTGAGCTTGGAGGTGTTTCGTACTATACCATGAGACATACCGGTGTGCTGACTGGTGTGGACGAAAAAAAGAGTATTGTCTATTTTGCAGACAGTATTTCGGGGAAACTATATCAATGGACTATTGCTAAGGTAAAGGAAATCTTTGTAAAATACGGAAAACAGGCGGTTGTGATTGAATGAGAAAATGATGGAGATATCATCAAAAAAATAAAAAATAAAAAAATTTCAAAAAAGAGTTGACATCTGATACAATTTATTATATACTAACAAAGTCGTCGGAAGCCAGCAGGTCAGAAGACGAAGAGTGCTGCTGTGGCTCAGTCGGTAGAGCGTCGCATTGGTAGTGCGGAGGTCACGGGTCCGATTCCCGTCAGCAGCTTAAAGCCTTGAAAGAGTGTTCTTTCAAGGCTTTTTTGTGTGATGGCAAAGCTCGCATGACGAAGCGATGAAGTCGGGAAGTGCGTGGGACGCACGGAGTGCGCGCCATCACGCAAATGGTAGCAGAAATCCTGTGGGTGTTCCTTCGAAAAAGCGATGAAAAGCTCAAAAAAAATAAGAAAAAAGTTGACAATTATTTCATCTCGG
>CALZBV010000024.1 GCA_945622055.1 uncultured Clostridia bacterium | reverse complement strand
GTTTGAGGGCGACCTGATTCGCCGTGAAAATGACAACAGAGATTATCTAATGCGGTTAAAGACCTCACATCTGCTCCGCAATTACCAGCTGGAAGCCGGACGTTATTCGGGAAGGGGTATGGATGGCTCTGCGATGGGCGGCTGGGAGGACCCGTCCTGTCAGCTCAGAGGACATTTCCTTGGACACTGGTTATCCGGTGCGGCACTTCGCTATGAGGAAACAAAGGATCCGGAGCTGAAAGCAAAGGCAGAGGTGATTGTACATGAGCTTTCACTCTGCCAGCAGGATAACGGAGGAGAATGGTGCTGTTCCATTCCGGAAAAATATATGCTCTGGATTGGAAAGGGAAAGCCGGTCTGGGCGCCGCAGTATACGGTACATAAGTTGTTCATGGGACTTCTGGATGTTTTTACCTACATGGAAAACGAGCAGGCACTTGAGGTTGCAGATAAGCTTGCGGACTGGTTTTACCGCTGGAGCGGAGAGTACACAAGAGAGCAGTTCGATAATATTCTGGATGTGGAGACCGGCGGAATGCTGGAAATCTGGGTGCAGCTGTATGAGATTACGAAGAAGGAAAAATATAAGACGCTGATGGAGCGCTATTACCGCGGAAGACTCTTTGAGCCTCTTCTTGCCGGAAAGGATGTTCTGACCAATATGCACGCGAACACGACCATCCCGGAGATTATGGGATGTGCCCGTGCATATGAAGTAACCGGTGAGGAAAAGTGGCTGAACATCTGCAAAATGTACTGGAAATGTGCGGTAACCGACCGTGGGGCCTATGCAACCGGAGGTCAGACACAGGGCGAAATCTGGACGCCGCCGATGAAGCTAAAGGCAAGACTCGGAGACAAGAACCAGGAGCATTGCACAGTATATAACATGATCCGCCTTGCAGAGTTTTTATTCCGTCAGACAAAGGATGCAGAATATATGCATTATATTGAGTACAACAACAGAAACGGAATTCAGGCGCAGACCTATTGGCGTGGAGATGCAAAGGACGGTAAGCCGGGCTTCGGACTTCTGACGTACTTCCTTCCGATGAAGGCAGGAAGTAAAAAGGACTGGGCCGGTGAGATGGACAGCTTTTTCTGCTGTCATGGAACGATGGTACAGGCCAATGCAGCATGGAACCACCATTTGTTTTATGTGGACGGAAGAGAGGTTTATGTAACGCAGTATGTAAATGCACTGGCAGAATGCGAGATTGCAGGAGCATCGGTGAAGCTTCACACCCGTCAGGATTACATGAACGGAAGCCTTCAGAATTCCTCCGAAAACAATGCCAAGCAGACGATAAATGCGACAACGAGTGCCTATGCAAATAAGCCGGATTTTAAGAAGTATGAGATTACGGTTGAGACAAATTGTGCGGTTTCCTTTGCGTTAAAGCTTCGTATTCCGGATTGGATTATGTCAGAGGCAACGATACTGGTCAATGGGAAGGAAGTGCAGAAGACAGCCAATACGAAAGAATTTGCGGTACTTGACCGTGAATGGAAGGATGGGGATAAGGTAGTTCTTCTGTTCCCAATCGGACTGCGGTTTATTACGCTTCCGGATGATGAGACAATGGGAGCATTCCGTTACGGTTCTGAGGTGCTTGCAGGGATTACGGACAAGGAGCGCATCCTGTATGTAGAGGGGGACGACCCGACGAAGGAGCTTACGGCTGATACGGAGCGCCAGTGGGGCGATTTCAGAACTTTTTACAGGACGGAGAATCAGGACCCGGGTATCAGCTTTTGCAGATTGAATGATATAGGCTATGAGCCATACCAGTTGTATTTTAAGGTAAAGAAACAGTAAGGTTATATAAGATACCATCAGGAAACAAAGGATGAATGCTTCCTGATGGTTTTTCTCATCTGAGACGGCGTGTTTTGGTAATAGCGCTTAAATGCATTCGAAAAATGTTCCACTGAGGAATACCCGAGTGCGAGCGCTATTTCGGAAACGCTGTTTTTTTCGTCCTTAAGCATGGTTACGGCAGCGGACATGCGCGCTTCGGTTTTCTTTTCCTGAAAGGTTTTGTTGTAATGCGTTTTCAGGTAGCGCTCCGCCTGACGTATGCCGAGTCCCATCTGCGCTGCAAGACTCTCCAGGGTTATTTCGTCATAGTGATAGAGAAAGGCTTCCTCGACCAGAAGACTTGTTGTATCACCGAAATATCCGGTTGCAGGCTGGTGTGGAGCCTGTGAGGTCTCTTCGGATTGGTACAGACGGCAAAGTGAGAGCACGAGCTCCATAAGCTGTGCCTGAAGCATCAGCTCGCAGCCTGCATTTTGCTGATTAAGCTCTGTCAGCATCTGTTTCATCAGTTCATGAAGGAACAGATTTCCGGTGCCAAACCAGAAAGGTCGGTTTAAGAACGTCTCAATAAAAGCAGTTTTGCGTCCGGATTTCTTTTCGGGACGTTTGGCACGCAGGTAAACACAATATTCCAGCATCGGGTCCTCCGGTGAGGATATTTGTTCATGTTCAATTTCCGGACCGGTAACAAAAAGTGTTCCCGGTGTAATCGGGTAAGTCTGCCCGGGGGTGTTTAAGGTGCCGCTTCCACACGGAATATAGTGAATCTCGTAGCTGTCATTGCTGTGACTGTGCATTGGAAAAGGCTTAACAAGACTTTCCAGACAAATACTCGGAGCCTGAAAAAGCACACCCTCTAAAAGAAAGGAAAGTTTTAGGTTTTTATATTTCTGATTGAGTTCCATTCAAACCTCCGGGATATTTTGATAATTTAATTGTCTATGTTTTTGAGAGAAAAGTCAAGGACAATATTGGGTTTACAACTGCGAAAATACGACATGGTTTGTAACATATCGTCATATGGGAGTCTTGTTAATTTGGCAGGAGAAAGCTTATAATGAGAATAAAAGAGGACACCGGTATGGAAAAGAAAAGTACAAAAGGTCCGAAGAATGGAGGAAGCCATGATAGTAAAGGGTACATACTTTCAAAATGATGCAAAAAAGCCTCTGGTTTATGGGGATGTTGAAATCACAAACCAAAGGAGAAGAAGACTTCGCGGAGAGGAAGAAAAGGAAGGGATTCTCTGTGAGCCGGTTATGGTAGGCTTTTGCGGAACCGACAACGAACTGATGCATATGGGAAGCGAGGGTCGTCTGTCTGCAAAATTTCCGGAAGGTACGAACCGTCTGGTTAACGGACATGAGGGAATTGTTTGGGTTCCATCACAAAATCGTTTTGCAATTGTACTGATTCGTGGCGGTAACAGCTATGACCCGACACGATATACGGAAGAGGAATCGTATTTTGAATACGGCTGTGACCGGGCGGACGGATTGTTTGCGGATCAGCAGTATTTTCATCCGGATATGTTACTCCCGATTCCGGAAGGTTATGTAGAAAACGGAAAACTCAAGCTTTCCTTTGCAAAAAAAATGGTATTTCCGGACCCGTTTGCGTGCATGCTGTTTCAGCTGGAGCGTATGGAAGACCTTGGAAGTGCCCATAACTTCCGCGTAGCAATGCGTAAGTACAAATGCAGCGAGGAAGAGGCAAGAAGGATTGCGAAGGAAGAGATTTTTGAGCGTACCGTAATTTTCGGGCTCGGAACGACCGGAATGTTTATCGGGGATTTGATTCTTCGGGCACATCCAAAGGCTAAGGTGCTTTTTGTTGCAAGAAGCCCGAAGGAATCACCGAAGGTACAGTTTGCATTAAGAACGACAAAAGCAGAGTACCTGCAAAATGAATTTGCTACGGAAGAGGAAACGGCAAAGGCAATTACGGAAGCGCTTGGTGGAAGAGCCACGACATTTATCGGTGTCAGCGGAAGCAATGTAGAGCATCGGATTGCATTTGAGCAGAAGGTGCTTGGCTGCAACGGTATTTACAACAGCTTTTCTCTCGGACCGAAGGTAAGCTTTGATACGATGCCGTTTGGCTTTGAAAATCACCTGATTTTCGGCTCCATCAATTTCCGTCAGGATCACATGGAGAAGGCAATCGGACTGTTGGCTGAGAGTCATTACGATGAGATAGTTGAACTGATTGACCGTGAAGAGTTTGCAAGGGATCCGATGGATGCATATAAGAATAAAATTTACAGTAAAAATGCACCGATGAAGACTGCGGTAATCTGGAATAAAAAGTATGTTGAGGAAGCGTAGGAAAGGAAGAATGTTATGAAGACCGTATTGATTAATAAACCGTTTGAAATTGAAGTTACCGATACCAATATGCCGGTACCGGGAGAAGGGGAAGCCTTACTGAAGGTGCTTTACTGTGGTATCTGCGGTGCTGACGTTGCAAGCTACACCGGCAACCAGCCGTTTACTACCTATCCGCGTATTCCGGGACATGAGTTTTCTGCGCAGATTGTTTCGATTCCGGAAAACGACCGTAATTTGAAGCCGGGCGATATTGTAACCTGTAATCCGTATTTTAACTGCAAGAAGTGCTATTCCTGTGAAAGAGGCTTTGTCAACTGCTGTACAGACAACCAGACGATGGGGGTACAAAGGGACGGAAGCTTTCGTGAGTATATCGTAATGCCGGTTGAACGCATTTACGACGGAAAGGGGCTTTCCGCAAAGGAGCTTGCACTTGTGGAGCCGTTCACCATCAGCTACCATGCACTTCACCGTGCAAAGCTAAAGCCGGGGGATAAGGTTCTGGTAGTCGGTGCCGGACCGATTGGATTGTTTGCACTCATTGCGGCAAAGGCGCAGGGAGCAGAGGTATATGTTGCAGATATTTTAGACGGCAGATTGGAAAAGGCCATGCATTTTGGCGCGGCAGGTACGATTAACTCCGCAAAGGCAGACATTACGGAAGAGGCAATGCGTATTACGAACGGAAACGGCTTTGATGTCTGCGTGGAGGCCTGCGGGTCTTCTGTAACGTTTCTTTCCTGCATCGACTGTGCAGCCTTTGCGGCAAATATCATTTTGATTGGAAACGGAAAGAAGGAGACGACGTTCCTGCATTCGATTCTTCTGAAAAAGGAGCTGAATGTATTTGGCAGCCGAAATTCCTATCCGTCTGATTTTAAGGCAGTCATCGACCTGATTGCAGGTGGCGGGGTGAATGTTCTGGACATGGTAAGTGCTGTCTACCCGATGGCAAAGGCAGATGAGGGCTTTAAGGCACTGGCCAATAACGATGGAAGCCTGTCGAAGGTATTAATCGAGATGTAGGAAGCGGAGGAAACAAAGATGAAGGAAACAATCATTCAGTTTGGCGAAGGCGGTTTTTTAAGAAGCTTTGTTGACGTATTTGTGAATAAAATGAATGAGCAGGGACTTTATGACGGTAAGGTTGTTGTGGTACAGCCGATTGCAAAGGGCCTGATTTCGGTACTCAACGAGCAGAACGGCGAATACCACCAGTTTTTACGCGGTATTGAAAACGGAAAAGTGATGAATGACTGCATTCATGTAAAATCGATCTCACGCGGCGTTGACCCCTATACACAGTATGGAGAGTACTTAAAGCTTGCAAAAAATCCGGATATGCGGGTAATTATTTCAAATACCACGGAAGCCGGGATTGAATATCTCGGAACGGAGAGCATTACCGATGCACCGCCGAAGTCCTTTCCGGCAAAGCTTACCGCGCTGCTGTATGAGCGGTTTGAAGCGGGTCTTCCGGGTTTTATTATTCTGTCCTGTGAGCTGATTGACAATAACGGAAAAGAGCTTTTGGACTGTGTTTTAAAATATGCGGCACTTTGGAAGCTTCCGGAGAAGTTTATTACTTGGATTAAAGAGGAAAATCATTTCTGTAATACGCTTGTGGATCGTATTTGTACAGGATACCCGAAGGATGAGGTGGCTGAGCTGACTGCCTTTTTGGGAAAAGAAGATAAGCTGATGAATACAGCGGAGATTTTTCATCTCTGGGTAATTGAAGGGAATTTTGAGGATGAGTTTCCGCTTCAAAAGGCCGGCGTGAATGTAATCTGGACGGATAATGTGAAGCCGTATAAGAAGAGAAAGGTTCGTATTTTGAACGGAGGACACACCTCAATGGTTCTTGCGGCAAGACTTTACGGACTTTCCACGGTTAAGGAATGCCTGGATGACCCGGTTGTGGGTGCCTTCCTGAAAAAGGCGATTTTTGAGGAAATTATTCCGACGCTTGGAAGCGAGGAGGAAAATATCCCGTTTGGGGAAGCTGTATTAGAGCGTTTTGCCAATCCGTTTGTGAAGCATCAGCTGCTTAGTATCGCACTAAACTCTGTAAGTAAGTTTAAAACGAGAGTACTTCCGACAATTTTGGAGTATTATGAGAAAAACAGAGTGCTTCCGAACTGCCTGACATTTTCTCTGGCGGCGCTGATTGCATTTTACCGTACCGAGGAGGCAAACGACGGAGAGGAAATTATGGCATTTATGAAGACAGCCTCCGTGGATGAAATTCTTTCGAAGGAAAGCTATTGGGGCTGTGATTTGAGCTTCCTTTCGGAGAAGGTAAAGCATTACTATTCGGTGATGCAGAATGTGGGTATGAAGGCTGCATTTGAGGAGGTACTTGCATGAGTCTGTTAAGGATTCACCCACTGGATAATGTTGCAGTCGATACTGCCACGGGACATAAGGAAGCTCTTGTGCCGATTGCAGAAGGCGAAAACATTATTAAATACGGGTTTTCGATTGGTCATGCAACCAGAGAGATTCTGGCAGGAGAGCGGGTGCATACCGATAATGTATGCACGAATCTTGGGGAAAAGCTGACCTACGAATATCATCCGGTCTCCTGTGTTATGCCTGAACAAAAGGGTGATACAATTGAGGCGTACGTACGCGAAAACGGGGAAATCGGAATCCGAAACGATATCTGGATTATCAATACGGTAGGCTGTGTCAACAAGGTGGCGGAAACACTGTCCAGGCTGACCGGTGCGTTATCCTTTTCCCATCCGTATGGCTGTTCCCAGCTTGGAGAGGACCATGCGAAAACACAGAAGATTTTAAAGGGCCTGATTACACATCCGAATGCCGGTGGTGTTCTGGTACTTGGTCTTGGCTGTGAAAACAATAACATCGAAGCATTCAAAAAGGTACTCGGTCCGGTTGATGAAAGTCGTATAAAATTTTTATCGGTGCAGGATTGTGAGGATGAAATCAAAGAGGGTGTCCGCCTGATTCATGAGCTGCGAACCCGTGCATTGAAGGACCATCGTCAGCAGGTACCGCTCTCGGCATTAAAGGTCGGCCTAAAATGCGGAGGCTCGGACGGGTTGTCCGGCATTACTGCAAATCCGTTGATCGGAAGCTTTTCCGACCGTCTGATTGCGGCCGGAGGCAGTACGGTGCTTACAGAGGTTCCGGAAATGTTTGGTGCGGAAACGATTTTAATGGACCGTTGTGTGGATGAGAATGTATTTAAAAAGACAGTAGCGCTTATCAACGATTTTAAGGACTATTTTACACGGCACGGTCAGGTGATTTATGAGAATCCGTCCCCGGGAAATAAAGCAGGCGGTATTACGACACTAGAGGAAAAGTCGCTTGGCTGTACACAAAAGGGTGGACATGCGCCGGTTGTGGATGTGCTTGATTATGGAGATAAGGTCTGCAAAAATGGTCTGAATCTGCTTAACGGTCCGGGAAATGATATGGTGGCGGTGACAAATCTTACGGCAGCGGGCTGTCATTTGATTTTGTTTTCTACCGGACGTGGAACACCGCTCGGAGCTCCGGTTCCGACGATTAAGGTGTCTACAAATACGGTGCTTGCCGAAAAAAAGAAGGACTGGATAGATTTTGATGCTGGTCCGATGGTGAACGGTGAAGACCTTTCAGAGCGATTTTTCCGGTATGTGCTTTCGGTGGCAGAAGGAAAACAGACCTGCAATGAACAAAACGGATACCGTGAGATTGCGATTTTTAAAGAGGGTGTGACACTTTGAGCAACTATATTACGATTGATGCACATGTGCATTTGTGGGAAAAGCAGGCTGGCAGGGTAAACGGTAAGCCGGTGGTTGGTGTAGGAAACGGAAAGAGTGACTTTGGCGGTGAAATCCGTCAGATGATGCCGCCGTATCTGACAGACAATGCGAATACCGCAGAACGACTGCTTGCAAATATGGATTACGCAGGTGTAAACGCCTGTGTGGTGACACAGGAATACATTGACGGAAATCAGGATGCGTATGTAAAACGGGTAAGAGAAAAATATCCGGAGAGGTTCCGTGTCTGTGCGTTATATGAGGAACGACCGCAGTTTTCTCTGGAGGGAGCGGATGGACTGAAGATTTGTGCAGGAAGGCTTTCCAATCAGGATTTGACGGTGCTGCTTCCGGTATTTCAGGAGGTTGAGAAAAGCGGCAGATTTATTTCCATTGACCTTGCTGACGGCGCTGCCCAGGTGGAAGGACTTGCTTATCTGATTGAGCAATGTCCGTCGCTTCGCATCGCTATCGGACATTTCGGCATGGTGACAACCAAAGGCTGGCAACAGCAGATTGCGCTTGCAAAAAATAAAAATGTGTTTATTGAGAGTGGCGGGCTGACCTGGCTCTTTCACAAGGAGTTTTATCCGTACCCGTCGGCAGTTGATGCAATTTTGGAAGCGCGTGATATCTGCGGGATGGAAAAGCTGATGTGGGGAAGCGATTATCCGAGAACGATGACGGATATTACTTACAAAATGGCGGTACGTTTTCTGATTGAGAGCAGGAAGCTTACGGAAGCGGAAAAAAGGGCATTCCTTGGTGAAAATGCCATGCGCTTTTATGGATTTACCAATCTGGCGCCACTTCCGGAGATTGCCAATATGCTGTGATTTATAAAAGAAAGGAAAATCCGCAAACTGCGGAAGGGGCAGGTTATGTTAAAAGGAATTAATCCACTTCTTTCTCCGGAGCTTTTGAAGGTTCTTTGTGAGATGGGACACAGTGATACGATTGTAATTGCAGACGGTAATTTTCCAGCGGAAACAATGGGAAAGAACGGAGTTGTGCTTCGCATGGACGGACATGGTGTGCCGGAGATTCTTGCGGCAATTCTGGAGGTGTTTCCACTCGATCAGTATGTGGAAAAACCGGTAAGTCTGATGGAGCGCTGTGAGGGCGATAATGCAGATGTTTCCATTTGGAAAACATACGACCGGCTGATTTCTGAGGCTGAGGAGCGCGGAACTTCGGTGATTCAGAAGCTGGAGCGCTTTGAATTTTACGAGGAAGCGAAGAAGGCATACTGCGTGATTGCTACCTCAGAAACGAGCCAGTATGCGAATGTGATTTTGCAGAAGGGTTGCGTACTGTGAAGGCATGCAGCTAAAGTAACGACACGGAGGTTTTATGAGAGATGCAGGTCTTTTGCAGAACGGATTTCAGCAAATCTGACTGAACCGGGAAAAACGAATATGAAACGGAAAAGCTTCGGAGCATAAATGTGCTTCGAAGCTTTTTTATCCGGTGGCAACAGAATTTCCAACGGTTGCTTTTTTTGCTCGGTGGCTTTACAATCCAGTGAAAAAGAGGTATAATAAATCAATATACATCAGTTTGAAAGGGGGCGGACCCGTGAAAAAGAGAATTATTCCTGTGATGCTTCTGACCGGAGGCATGATGCTGTTGCTTGGTGGCTGTTATGAACCACTTCCGATTACAGAGAAAGAGATGGATATGGTTGCGGAATATGCGGCCGGAGTATTGGTGAAATACGGAACGGACAGTGAAGAGATTTTGTTAAATCTGAGGGAACAGCAGCAGGCAGCGCTTTTGACGGTGACGCCGACCGTAAAGCCAACGAAGGAGCCGACAAAATCACCCGATCCGACGGCATTTCCTTCGATTACTCCCGGAAAGAATCCGGAAGATGAGAAAAAACCATCCGTGACTCCTGCGCCGGATTATTCGGAAGCTACGATGGAGGCTTTGACGAAGCTTCTTGCAAAGGAAGGATTTTCGTTCCGCTATCTTGGATTTGAAGTGGGCCAGTTGTATCAGGGTGAGGGCGATATGTTTGCAGCGGCAGCAGAAGGAAAAAAGCTTATTGTGCTTGAGTTTTCTATCACGAACACTTCTTCTTCGGCAAAGAAATTGACCATGAATCGCGGTGCTGCGAGGGATTATATCTTTACACTCCGTGCAGGCAGCAGCTCGGTAAAGCCGACGTTAACACTCCTTCGGGAGGATTTGTATACATCTTATGATGTTTCCTATCAGGCGGGAGAGACAAAAAAAGGCGTTTTGGTTTTTGAATGCCCGGAAAAGACTGACACGACGACGATGAATTTGGCGGTTCTGAAAGAAAATGACGGAAAAGATGATTCTGTAATCATAAAAATTAATTAAGTGAAAGAAAATACCCTGAATTTTTAGAAATAGTTTGATTTTTACACATAGTTAAAGTATAATTTTTGTAGCAGATTAACATGGAGTGTGTAGTGCAGAATGGAGGTACATAGCATGGAAACAGGAATTTTGCTGGAAAGCGGAACAAACGAACTTGAGATACTTGAGTTTCGGATTGGAAAGAATTGTTATGGCATCAACGTAGCTAAGGTCAGAGAGATTATTTCTTTTCGGGAGCCGACTCCGATTCCGAATTCACATCCGTGTATTGAAGGCATTTACATGCCGAGAGACGAGATTATTACGATTATTGATCTTGCGAAGAAGCTGAATATGCCACCATCCCCGAATCCGGAGACGGACATGTATATTATTACAAATTTTAACAACTTAAATGTTGCATTCCATGTTCATTCGGTCGTAGGAATTACCCGTGTATCCTGGGCGGAGATTTCCAAGCCGGATGCTACGCTTAATGGAAATGGAAACAGCATTGCGACCGGAATTATCAAGCTGGAGGGACATCTGGTTGTAATCCTTGATTTTGAAAAGATTGTTTCCGATATTAGTCCGGAGACCGGACTTAAGGTATCGGACATTGACCGGTTCGGAGAAAGAGAACGAAATACGAAACCAATTCTGATTGCAGAGGACTCTGCACTGCTTGGAAAACTGATTTGTGACAGTTTGTCGAAGGCTGGTTACACGAATTTACAGATTACGATGGATGGGCAGGAGGCCTGGGATAAGCTGAACGAGTATAAGGTGCAGGGTACACTCGACCAGAAGGTTCAGCTTGTGATTACGGATATCGAAATGCCGAAGATGGATGGACATCGTCTGACGAAGCTGATTAAGGATTCCTCAGCATTTTCACATATACCGGTTGTGATTTTCTCCTCTCTTGTAAATGAGGAGATGCGCAGAAAGGGTGAGGCGCTTGGTGCGGACGCCCAGCTTTCCAAGCCGGAGATTGGCAGTCTCGTGTCTGAGATTGATAAAATTTTATGGAAATAATCAGGCAGAATTATTTTGAAATGAAAGGTGCAGCAGCATGGCGAATTGCAGAGGGTGCGGAAAAGAGATTCCGGACGGTTATGAATACTGTGAAGATTGTCTTGCCCAACTGAATATTGCTGAGGGAGAAGCCGGACTTTTTGAAAAGGAGGAGGGTTCTCCTGTTGCTGTGTCTGAAACTGCGGATTCTGCAGGATTCCCGGATTATAATGACGAAGATATTCCGGAGTTTGGAGCAGAAGAAGATATTCCGGAGTTTGGAGCTGATCTTCCGAAATTTGATGAAGGGGAAGAGGATATTCCGGTGTTTGGCGAGAGTCTTCCGAGGTTTGATACAGGAGAGGAGTTTCCTGCATTTGGGGAGGAAACCCGGACAGAGAATGTAAATTCTGAGGCGGATTCTACGGAGGATGACGGGCTGGATGCTTTGTTAGACAGTATTGGACAGGGAGCGAAGACGGAAGCGTCCCAGCTTTTTGAGGATGGTCCGACAGGAGAAGAGCTGCTTGCAGCCGCAAGCTTTGATGAGGATATTGCAGAGCTTTTGTCCGGCTTTGGCGAAGAGTTTGGGAATCCTGTATCGGGAGAGGAAAAGGAGCCTTCGAAGGAAGAAGCTGCAGGAAAGGCTGCCTCTGAATCAGCTGCAAAGGAAACAGTGTCTGAGTTCGGAGAAGAGAAAAAGCAGAAAAAACAAAAAAAAGAGAAAAAAGCGAAGACGGAAGCCGGCGGGAAAAAGCCGGGCAGATTTTCGGTTTTGTGGCATAAATTATTTGATAATGTTAAAGTAGACCCTTCCAAGATAAAACCGAAGCCAACGCCGGAGGAAATTGCGGCAAAGAAGAAGGCCGCCGAAGAAGCGAAGGAAAAGGAAAAGGCGAAGAAGGAAGCAGAGGCGGCAGAGAAAAAGAATGCAGCCAAGAAGCAAAAGGAAGAGAAGCAACGACGTGCTAAGGCCATTAAGGAAGAAAAGAAAGCAAGAAAGCTGGAGGAAGCGAAGCTTCTTTTAGAGGAAATGGAGACGACGCGTATCAATCGTGCCGGAGCATCCATTGTGTTTATTTTCTTTGCAATGATTGCAGTTGTTGTTATTGTGGGAACGAATCTGTTTTCCTATTCCCTCAGCATCCGGAATGCAGAATATGAGTTTAACCGTGATGAGTATACAGCGGCTTATAATGAGATTTTCGGACTCGACGTGAAGGATGAGGATATTGTGCTGTATGACAGGATTATGACGGTTATGTATGTGCAGAAGCAGCTGAATTCCTATTACAATTATTATGAGATGAAGGATTACCCTCATGCACTGGATTCCCTGTTAAAAGGGCTTCAGCGTTATGAGAAGTACATAGAGCTGGCGATTGAGCTTGATATCGAAACAGACCTTGATTCTGTCAGAAACAGCATTCTTGCGCAGGCAGAAGAAAGCTTTCAGATTACGGAGTGGGAAGCCATGGAGATTATCCAGTCGAAGTCCCGTCTGGAGTATAGTAACAAGGTATACAAGGCGGTTGAGAAGGTAAAGGAGTGACTACTGTTGCCGGGGGAAACCTTGGCAACAGTTTTTAAGGAGGAGCTATGATAGCAATCATCGATTATGATGCCGGTAATTTAAAAAGCGTGGAAAAGGCACTGAAAAAGCTTGGTGCTGAGGTAGTGGTAACCAGAGATGCGGAAACAATTTTGAGTGCAGATAAAGTAATTCTGCCGGGGGTCGGAGCGTTCGGCCTTGCCATGGAAAAGCTTCACAGCTTTGGTCTTGTGGAGCCGATTCGTGCAGTAGCTGCATCCGGAAAACCGTTTCTTGGCATATGTCTTGGTCTACAGCTATTGTTTGATTCCAGCGAGGAAGCGCCGGGTTGTCAAGGTCTGTCAATTTTAAAGGGGTCTATTGTAAAGATTCCGAAAAAAGAAGGATTGAAGGTTCCGCATATTGGATGGAATTCTCTTTCCCTTTGCAACAAGGCAACACTTTTTCAGGGACTTTCGGAGGAGCCGTATGTGTACTTTGTTCATTCCTATTACCTGAAGGCGCAGGAGCCGGAGATTGTAGCTGCAACGACAGAGTATGGTGTGACGATTCATGCTTCGGTTGAGAAGGGGAATGTGTTTGCATGTCAGTTCCACCCGGAAAAGAGCGGTGAGGTTGGTTTGACAATCCTGAAGAATTTTGTTGCGATTTAGGAGGAGCCTATGTTTACGAAGAGAATCATTCCGTGTCTGGATGTACATAACGGCAGAGTTGTGAAAGGAATCAATTTTGTGAATCTGAGAGATGCCGGGGATCCGGTGGAGGTTGGTGCAGCTTATGATGCCGCCGGTGCGGACGAGCTTGTCTTTTTGGATATTACGGCGTCCTCAGATGCAAGAGCCATTAAGCTTGATATGGTGCGCAGGGTGGCAGAACGCGTTTTTATTCCGTTTACGGTAGGCGGCGGTATCCGCACGGTCGAAGATTTTAAGGAGATTTTACGTGAGGGGGCAGACAAAATTGCAGTCAATACTGCTGCGATTTTGAACCCGCGTCTGATTGCAGATGCAGCAGATAAGTTCGGAAGTCAGTGCGTAGTTGTTGCAATTGATGCAAAACGACGCGCGGATGGTTCCGGCTGGAATATTTACAAGAACGGCGGTCGTGTGGATATGGGTATCGATGCGATTGAATGGGCTGCAAAGGCACATTCTCTTGGGGCAGGAGAGTTTCTTGTGACCAGTATGGACAAAGATGGTACAAAGGATGGATATGATCTGGAACTGACGAGACAGATTGCAGAAGCTGTACCGGTGCCTGTGATTGCATCCGGCGGCGCAGGAACGAAGGAGCATTTCTATGAGGCACTTTCGGAAGGAAAGGCAGATGCAGCGCTTGCGGCATCACTGTTTCATTACAAAGAACTGGAAATCCGTGAGGTGAAGGAATACCTTCGCGGACGGGGAGTCAGTGTCCGCCTGTAGGCAGACGATACTTCGAAGTAAAAATAATAGAATCCTCTGTTGTCTGATAACGGAGGATTCCTTTTACTATATTTTTATACGAAGCTGTTGGAAGCCTTGTCGTAATGATAATCAAGCTTTGCCAGGGTAGCGCAAAGGGAGGTTGCGTCTGCGTCGAAGGCTTTGCAAAGCTCTTCTAAGGAAGCGTAGTTGTCTCTTAACTGAGTATTTACGAAGCTTAACAGGATGACAGGATCTTTTGGTAAATTCATAGGGGTGCTCCTTTCTGGTGATATAGTGCTATACCGGTGGTGTAATGATTTGTTTCCATGTTTGCATTTTAGCATGAAATGAAGAAGATGTAAAGTCAAAAGATGTATTTCATATAAATTGTATGAAAAATTGAAACTTTTATATTTTTGTTGACAAATCGGAGAAATGGGTGTATAGTATATTTTGTCAGTGAGAAAACATTGATACGCACGAGTGGCTCAGTGGTGGAGTATCGCCTTGCCAAGGCGAGGGTCGCGGGTTCGAATCCCGTCTCGTGCTTAAAAAAATAAGAACAGTATCTTTGATACTGTTCTTATTTTTTTGAGCGCTACCGCGCTCCGAAGGTTCGAAGTCTCGCCTGCCGGCTCGGTCGGCGCTAGACGGTCTCCACCGGAGACCAGCGCCCCGTCTCGTGTTTTTTTTCCGCACTATGCTCCGAAGGTTCGAAGTCTACGCTCCGCTTCGGTCGGCGCAAAACTGACGTCCACCGGACGTCATGCGCCCCGTCTCGTGCTTTTTCCCGCACTATGCTCCGAAGGTTCGAAGTCTCGCCTGCCGGCTCGTTTTGCGCTTTCTCTACGTTTGTTTTTTCACAAGTTAAGAGGACAACATCATTCATGAAAAGGTAAGAAGGGGTATTGGAATAATATATAAAGATTCGAGGGGAGAACAGACATGATATTCACTGCAAAAATTGAGCAAACTTATACCTACCCGAAACGTATGAAGTACATTGCCGCGGCTGATTCCTTTGTTGAAAAGGACTGTGACAGTCTTTTTTATGTGCGGAAGGTAAAACAACCTTACGGATGGCTGAAGGAGTCAGGTGCGCCGCCTTTTGACCACCTTGATGTGATACTTATGACTAACAGCAATTTTTTGCTTGGCGAGGAGGTAAAAGTAAAAATCATCGGTGTGTTTTTCCGGGGAGATGGTGACCATAAGCTGGTCGGAGTTCTTCTTGACAGGAAAGTGGAGGATTTTTCAGAGCTGAGTGATACGGAAAAGGAAGATATGCACCGTTTGTATCCCCATGAAAATAAAGAACTGGGAGAAGGCTGGTATGGCAGGGAAAAGGCAGATGAAGTAATGCGGGATTTTTTTGCAAAGAAGAAAGAAAAAACGATTATTACCGTTCAACATACGGAATCTATGCATCATGTCAACGGGATGATTGGTGCGTGGGGCAACTGGGATCTTACAGAACATGGGAAAGAGCAGGCGCGTGCCATCGGAAAAAGGCTGGCTTCCTTTTGGAACATGGAAGGCTATTCCATATATGTTTCCGATTTTAAAAGGGCAGTTCAGACTGCCGAAGGGCTTAACCAAACCTTGCACCTGTCACCGATTGTAACGGATGTTATCCGGGAAGTGAACGCAGGTGTGGGAAATGGACAAACGTGGGAGTGGTATAGCAGCAATAAAATGCCGGAAGGGGATAGTTACAATCCGGACAGATGATGTTACTGGGCTATACGTTTACAGATATTGAGAGAATATGATTTAGTGGGCAATCAGGTTGCGTATCGAAATTCATCATCAGAAAGAACGGAAAAGTTGTAGTTAATTTTCTTAACCAGAGTTACTAATACGGGAATATTTTTACCGAGTTCAAAACCGTTTCGTATTATTGACACAGATGCTAATTTTATGTATAATTAAATTGTGATTAATTTTTAGGGGGCAGAAGATGAAGCCAATCAAGGAATTTTTGGGTGATACTAAACCGAAGAATGTTGAAACGATTCGAAAGGCATTGGAAAAAGGTGAAGGCGTTGAGTTTATGGAGGAAGTATTGGCAGAGGCAATCAGGCCTACCGCCATGGATTCTCTATAATGGTTCAGTTGTTGGATTCCGGTTTTTCCGTACAGTGGTTGGAAGGTTAAGGCATGCCCGGTTTGTGGTATTTCGGAAAAGCTTACGAAGCAGGAATTTAAGAATCTTAAGCAGGCAAATTAAGTAGAACGATTTAGCATCCTTACTTTTTGAGGAGGGATGCTATTTTCACGTTTATTCAAAGGACAAGGTGGTTTTATGTGGATTTTTATGGCAGTCGGTTCGGCTTTGTTTGCCGGTCTGACATCAATTCTTGCAAAATGCGGGATTAAAAAGACGGATTCGGATGTGGCAACCGGAATCCGAACGGCGGTTGTGTTTTTGTTTTCGTGGGGAATGGTTGTGGTGGCAGGCTCTTTTGATTCTATTGGCATGATTACAAAAACATCGTTGTTGTTTCTGGTTTTGTCGGGAATGGCAACCGGAGCTTCATGGATTTGTTATTTTAAGGCATTGTCCATGGCGAATGTAAATAAGGTTGTGCCGATTGATAAATCGAGTACGATTCTCACAGTTGTACTTGCAATAATATGCTTTCGGGAAACCCATCATCTGGTGCTGAAGCTTTGCGGTATACTACTGCTTGCGGCCGGTGTGTTTCTGATGATTGAAAAGAAAGATGTTGCAAATCCGGAGAACAGTGAGAAAAGGGGATGGCTGTTTTATGCGGCTTTGTCCGCTGTGTTTGCGGCAGCGACATCACTTTTGGCAAAGGTCGGAATCACCGGAGTAGAGTCGA
>CALZBV010000023.1 GCA_945622055.1 uncultured Clostridia bacterium | reverse complement strand
AGGACTTGCGAGAGGACGTGAGGAAGGACTTGCGAGAGGACGTGAGGAAGGACTTGCGAGAGGACGTGAGGAAGGACTTCAGCAGGCACGTGAAGAAATACAGCAACAGTTCCTGCTCTCTCTGATTCAGAAAAAGCTTCAAAAGGGTTTCTCCATAGAAAGGATAGCAGAAGACTTGGAGGTAGATGCTTTGCTCGTAAAAAAAAGTACAACAGGAGTTATGATGTAGGGTTTACACCCTTATCAAACTCCTGTATTGCAAAAGTCGTATCCGTTATACCAGCTATCCTAAAGCCCAAGCTTTTCTATGTTTTCAATTGTACAAATAATATGCTCGTGTGCAAGCTTTTCCGCAAGCTCTCCGTTCCTTTCCCGAATTGCATTCAGAATCGCCGTATGCTCTGCATTCGATCGAACCGCACGTTCCTCCATGGAAAGCGTTATCTTTCGAATACGCTCTACATAATGGTGAAATACTGTAAGCTCATGCTCTAATATCTTACTCCCACACGCATCATAAATCAACTTGTGGAACTTACTATCGAGTTCCACAATCTGATCGTAATGTCCTTTTTTCGTGTGAAACTCCGAAAGAAAGATGACCTCCTCAATTGCGTTAATCTGCTCCTCTGTGATATTCTCACAAGCCCAGCGTGCACAAAGTCCTTCAAGATACGAACGAATCACATAAATATCATGAGCATCCTTTGCAGAAATGCCGGTTACATAGGCTCCCTTATTCGGAATGATATTCACCAGTCCGGAAAGCTCCAGCTGACGAAGTGCCTCCCGTACCGGAGTACGGCTGACTCCAAGTTCCGCACCAATAGTGTTTTCCTTCAGCTCCTCATTCTCACCATAGCGTCCCGAAAGAATCCCTTCCCTGATATAGTTAAATACTCTGCCACGAAGGGAATACTTATCATCCTGATCATTTTGCAGCCTGGCATCACCCATGCCGTTGCCTCCTTACCTCTTGCCACAGCCAAAAGACCGCTACATCCTTTCCTACTCCACACTCACTTCCGGAAGATGACCCATGCCGCACTCTTCCTTATATCTGTTAATCAAATCCACAAGCTCGGCATCTGTAATTACAGTGATTCTACCACCCTCATATTCCTTATCGACCCATTCCTTGATCTTATGTACAAGCAGGTTGGACTTATCCAGCTGCTGTTCACCCTTTAGGTGATAGAAGCTGTTGATCCAGTGTGCGATACCGGCAAGCCCGGAGGTATTGGAAACTGACACCAGTACCGGACGATTCAGAAACTTCTCTGTATCAAAAATATTATAAATCTCTTCGTTCTTTAACAGACCATCCGCATGAATACCGGCACGGGTAACGTTGAAATTCTTTCCGACAAACGGCGTACGATGCGGAATCTTATAACCGATTTCCTTCTTGTAATACTCCGCCAGCTCTGTAATCACGGTTGTATCCATCCCATCAAGCGTACCCTTTAACTGCGCATACTCGAAGACCATTGCCTCAAGCGGTGTATTACCGGTTCTTTCGCCGATACCAAACAGGGAGCAGTTTACGCCGGATGCACCATAGAGCCATGCCGTCGTGGAATTGGAAACCGCCTTATAAAAATCATTATGACCATGCCACTCCAAAAGCTCAGACGGAACACCCGCATGCGTCATCAGACCATAAATAATCCCCTGTACGGAACGCGGAATCACTGCGCCCGGGAAGTTTACACCATATCCCATCGTATCGCAGGCACGAATCTTAACCGGAATACGATACTCCGCACCAAGCTTCATAAGCTCAAAGCAGAACGGGATAACGAAACCGTAAATATCCGAACGGGTAATATCCTCCAGATGGCAACGTGGCGCAACACCGGTTTCCAGACATTCTCTGACAACGTTCAGATAGTGCTCCATTGCCTGGGAACGGGTCATTTTCATCTTATAGAAAATATGGTAGTCCGAGCAGCTTACCAAAATACCGGTTTCCTTCATGCCAAGCTGCTTTACCAGCTCAAAATCCTGTTTGCTTGCACGAATCCATGAAGTAACCTCCGGGAATTCGTAGCCTCTCTCCATACACTTATAAACTGCATCACGGTCCTTCTTGCTGTAAAGGAAGAACTCACTCTGACGAATCAGACCATTCGGTCCGCCGAGACGGTGCAGGTAATCAAAAATCGTTACAATCTGCTCCGTGGTATACGGTGCCCTGGACTGTTGTCCGTCACGGAAGGTAGTATCGGTAATCCATATCTCCTCAGGGAAGCAATGCGGAACAATACGATCATTAAATGCTATTTTCGGGATTTCCTCATACGGGAAAAGGTTACGGAAAACATTCGGTTTTTTCACATCCACAAGCTCATACATATGCTCTTCCAGAGAAAGCAGATTATTATGCGGATTGCGGTATACTTTACGATTTTCCATGAAATTCACACTCCTTCTTACTCACACTTCCGTGTTCTTATCCTGACTTATTGTATACAATTATACATGCATTGTCAAGACACACTTTCATTTTTCCCTTCAGAGCACTTTATTTTCCGAACTTTTCAAGTCTCTCCGCAATCGTTTTGTTGTAATTTTCCACCTTGCGCTCATATTCCTCATCCATGTAGCTCGAATGCAATAAAAAGTCTGCTGTTGCCAGATTATTTGCAATCGGTATATCATAAACCAGTGCAATACGCAGCAACGCCTTTACATCCGGATCGTGCGGCTGTGCTTCGAGCGGATCCCAGAAAAAGATTACAAAATCGATACTTCCTTCCACGATGCGGGAGCCAATCTGCTGGTCACCACCGAGCGGTCCGCTGTTGTAGCCCTTTACCGGGAGCCCGGTTTTCTCGGCAATCAGCCGTGCGGTCGTTCCGGTACCACACAGAAAGTGCTTCTGCAAAAGCTCCTTATTTCTCTCGCACCAGGCAATCAGTTCCTGCTTCTTTCCATCGTGTGCAATCAATGCAATATGCTTCTGCTTTCCCATTGTGAAACGAATAAAATCCTCTGCTACCATGACAATCTCCTCTTTCTTCTGCTTAATTTCAAATTTATCCTGTTTTTCTTGCTGAGCCCTCCGCTTTTCTTCGGTCCGTTTTCAGCCTACTTCCCTTTCTTTTTTCCAAACAGTCCTTTCTTTCCTTCTTTTTCCTGCGGTTTGTTTTTCTTTTCCCGCAGACGGTACGCATAATCACGATATTCCATCGGAAGCAGGCCGTCAGAAATCATTTCCGACAAATTCTGTTCAAATTCCGCATACGGAATATCCGCATCCACCATATCCTTTAGGATTTTTTCAAGCCTTTCCCGGAATTCATCCAGCGTATAAATTCCGTCCTTCCATAAAAAGGACACCGTAAACAGTTCCTTGTAATATGCACTTACACTGCTTTCCTCCATTCTGCGCTCACTTAACTCAATCCGAACCGGAAGAAGCTTTAACAGCGATCTTACACTTCCCGAGGTAAATTTCATATCCTCCCCGAGTACATACAGGTTCTTAAACAGTACACTTCTTCCGCCGATTTCCTTTTTATGATACCGCGGTAAATAGGGCGTAAACAGTTTTTTCATCAGCACCGTGTCACGAAGCTCCGGATATTCCAAAGACGCCCTTGCCGAAATCCCTCGTTCCACCTTAATCTTCTGCAGAAAGAAGGTATCCCGCTCAATCAGTCTGGTTTTGGAATCAATCAATAAAAGCTTAAAATTGTTTTTATCCAGCCAGGCAAACCCGGGACACTGCTTTACCCGTTCCGACACACATAAGTCCAGTATAACCGGAACATGCTCCTGCTTCACCTTATATTTTACAAACAGCTGATTCAGCTTTTCCTCCGTCATGGAAGCAAGCATGTCCTCGTCCTCAGACTCCTCCTCTTCCGCATCGTACGGCTCTGCCTCCGGTTGTTGTTTCCTTTTTCCGGAGGTTGCTTCCCCTTTCGCAGAGGTTGTCGCCGTATTCTACTTTTTTCTTCCCGAATTTCCTGCCTTTGCCGTCGTAAGCTTCATGTTGCTCATCACGGCAATCGCGATGACAGCTGCCAGAATTGCCATCACTCCAAGCAGAAGAGAATTCATAAAAATAGCTCCCAGCAACAGTGCAAGGGTCGCAAGTCCAAGCACAAACACCGAAATCAGATAGCCCTTTACCTTCGCATCGCCATCCCTCAGCGTATTCCAAATCGTGCGTAACATAGCTTTCCTCCTAAGACAGGCTCTCCCATTCCGTTACAACCTGAATCAGCTCCTCCTTTTTCCGCAAAAAACAGCCAATCAGACGAGAGGAAAAAATACCGCGTTCCCCATGAACGATTTTTCCGATTGCGTCATTGCAGGAGTAAGCATGCTTGTAAAAGCGCTCACTCACCAATTCGTCAAAAGCATCCGCAAGTCCAACCACCTGTGCCGCAAACGGTATTTCTTCGCCCAAAAGACCATCCGGATATCCTCTGCCGTCATATCGCTCATGATGATAACGGCATATATCCTTCAAACATTCCACATAGTCCGCATCCAGCAAAAGGGAAAGCGTTTCTGCCATTTCCTCTCCCCGCACGGTATGCGTATAGTAATACTCCTTTTCCTTCTCGGACGGTTTCCTTTTCTGAAGTAAGCCACAGTCGCAAAGGGCTCCTTTTCCAAGGTCATGCAAAAGTGCACAGACTGCAATACAGTTTTTCCTCTCCTCGGTAAGAGAAACCTCCGGAAAGACCTCCTCTGCCCCGGAAAGCAACAGCCTTGTACAAGCACTTACCCTGCGCGAATGCTCCGTAATCTCTTCCTGGCGGTAGCCGACCAGCATCAGGATTGTTTCTATTACTTTTTGATTTTCTCTCATGCCCGGTCCTCCTTCTAAAAATTCTGCATCACAACGGCACGTTCGTCCATGTACAGCATGCAGACATTATTCAGAAGCTGGTCAATTGCAACCTTCTTTAACGCAATCTGTGCCATAACACCCGGATATACGGTACCCCGGACAACAATTTTTGCATTTTGCGATTCCAGCAGCTGTTCTGACAGGAGACGTTCCTGAGCCAGGGCCTCCTCCCGCTCTGCCTGCTTCATTGCGAGTGCCTGCACCGCCTTATCATAGAGCAGGCGGTTTCTCTCCTGCACCATCGGCAAGGCATTCTCGATCTGCTGCTTTCCCTTTTGCAGAATGCTGATTTCTTCATCCGTTTTCCGAAGCGTCTTTTTCAGCTCAATCAGCTTATCGTTTATTTCGTCTCCCGGTCCGGCAATCAGCATCGTTGAAAGCTGCGCCTCATTCCCGATTTGTGCAGCATTAATGCCAAGCATCCCCTGCACACTGCCACCGATAATAGCGCCTTCCCGTCCTGAAATATGAACCTTTCCCATAACATTCAGTTTGCAGTTCAGTACATAATTTGCTGTAAAATCTCCGCCGCAGGCAACACTGGCTGATTCAACAAACTTTCCCTCGACTCTCCCGCCTGCCTTGATTGTTCCGCTTCCGTCCCCCTGCATTCCGCCCTTTAGGATAACGTCACCGCCCGCTTCAATCGTAGCTGCGCCTACATGCCCGCCAATCACAACCGTGCCCCCGGCCTCAATCAGCATTCCTCTGGCAACATCCCCTTTAATCTCAACATCTCCGGAAAAATGAATGTTTCCAACCGTCATATCCAAATCGCCGTCCACGGTAAATACACGCGAAATCGTGAGCTCTCCGTTCCGGTAATCAATACAGCCGTCGTAAGCCGCACGGTACTCGGTTTTATCCTCCGAAAGCTCAAATCCCTTTCCACGCAATGGCGGAAGGTCTTTTCCGCGCTTTGGATTAATCAGTTTTCCGGTAATCATAAAGCCAAAGCAGCCGGATGTCGCCGGATGATATTTTACAAGAAGCTGTCCTTTGGTAACCGGCACAAACAGCTCCATGTTTGTGTAATCTACCGTCCCGTCCGGAAGTTCAACCGGCTTCGCTTTTGCATGCGTGTCCACCAGAAACTCGTAAGCCCCGTCCACACCGTCTATAGCCGGACGTCCCTTTGCCACCTCATATTCCGTATAGTACAAGCGGCCGGCAACAATTTTGTTCAATTGTTCTGTCTGGATTCCCTGTTGGATTCCTGCCTCACGAAGCGCATTCCGCAGATCCTCCGCGCTCGGCACACTCCCGTCCGACAACGGCTCCTGTCTTACCCAGGCAGACATGGAATCCTCGGACATACGTATCCGGAATGCCCTGCTTTTATTAAAACCTACCGTTTCCTGTATTCTTTCCTCTGCCATGCTCCCCCCTGTCCGGACTAACCTGCCTGAACGTCCTCATTCTTTTCCATCCGTAGCTTTCTTCTGATTTCCTCCATTTCCTTTGGCCGCAGACAATGCATCAGAAGCGGTGCAGGGTCCAGCTTCTCCTCCAGCGCCAGACGAATCTGTTCCATCTGCTTTGCAGAAAATCTTGTATCCGCATACAAATTGACATCGATTCCCGAACCCAGCCCCAGAATAATCTGTTCTGTCTGGTCCTCACCAAAGTTATTCCGTTCCTCCTCCGTAATGAAACGTTCCATCCATCTGTTCGATGCTTCCCTGCCGTTCCCTGTCCGGATTGCCCTCATTCGTTTTGCCGAATAACGATATTTTGCAAAACCGCTGACATCCATTCCCTGTTCCAGCCCCAGACGCACTTCCTTCATCTGTTCCGCCGTATACAGCGGATCCGTATATACCGAGGTATCAAGCCCCTGTTCCAGACCTAACCGGATTTCTTTCATCTGCTTCCAGTCAAAACACTCCTTCGCATAAGTATCAACGGAAATCCTGTTCTTTAACCCAAGTACAATCTGCTCCAGCTGTGTACCCAAAAGCTGCCGGGTCAGATACGGTTCAATTTTCACTCTGTTGCTCAGTGCGTCCCGGATGACCTCCAGTTGTTTTGCACCATAGCCCTCAGCAATATATTTTGTAAGCTCCACTCCGGTCAGCTTACCTTTCCGGTATTCCCGCAGAATGTCCCCGTCATATCCAAGCTTCGCAAGCCAGAGCACATCCACCTGGTATTCCAGTCCCTTTCGGATTTCGCGCATAATCACACAGTTTAATTCCGGCTGAGCAAAAATCTCAACCGGAAGTCCGTCCTGAAGTCCTCTGCGAAGCTGGTGCAGCTGCATATAATCAAACTCCGGCTTTACGAAAGGCTCTATCGGAAGCCCCTCGGAAAGCGCAAGGCGGATTTCCCGCATGGAAGCTGCATCCAGCTTTGGATTCAGATACACACGAACCTCCAGTCCTTCCCGGCATCCCGCAATGATTTCCTGCAACTGCTGCCAGTCATAAAGTTTTGCATATTCACCTGTAGGCACATGAAGCAAAAGGCCCTCCCGGATGGTTTCCATCAGAAACCACGGGTATTCCGGGTTCGCATACCGTAAAATATCAAGTCCTTCTTCCAGACCCTTTCTGATTTCCGCAAGCTGTGTCTCGTCAAAGCCGCTGCTTCGTAAAAACACCTCATTGCCCCCCAAAGCAATACAATTCTGCAATTCCTGCTCGTACTCACTTTGATTCAGCCCCTCTAAAACCATTCTCATATCTGCAAGCTCATCCATACTACACCTCCCGTTTCCATGCGTTTCTCCCGGTAGAAACGTTTTCTCACACATTACCCTATTAAATCAAGTATAGCAACTCTTCCCTCTTTTTTCAAGTAATTTCCTGTTTTCGCGTCACTTCCCACCGGCTTTCAGACACCGTCAATCCTCTGCATCCATTTTCGTGCGATGCACCGTCCCCCGCGGATGATTCGGTGGTGCATAAAAAACCGATACCTGCAACGGCAGATTTTCGTCATTGATAACATTGTGCCACATTCCGGCGGGGATAAAAACCGCATCTCCCTCCTTCAGGCTTCGGCAAAAATCCGGACACTCCCTGCATTTTCCTATTTTTACGACTGCACATCCCCTTTCTATACGAATAAACTGATCCGTGTCCGGATGCACCTCAAGACCGATTTCGCCGCAGGCCGGAATACACATCACGGTCATCTGCAGATGGCACCCGGTCCAGATTGCGGTGCGGAAATTCGTGTTCTCCGTTGTCAGCTGCTCTATATCTGCAACATAAGGCTTTGGTCCGTAATCTTTGGATTTGTTACAATCCCGCTCTTTCATTACTGCCTCCTTTTTTTCTCATACTTCACTTTATGCATAGAATTTAAGGGCGTTCCATTCCCTAAAATCTGACAGCTTTCTTTTTTTGTTTTTGTTGCGTAATCACGAAAGAAATGCTATACTGAATTCATACGATTATGCTGTTCTTGGGAGGGTTCCATGAAAGAAAAATATTCTACCTATTTCAGGTGGGCTACAACTGTGATTTGTACGGCAACCATCTGTCTGTTAGTCTTCTTTTTGTTTTTTCGCTTTCGTGAATTTGTCGGATTTCTGTCAAACCTCAGTAACATTTTGCTGCCGGTCATCATCGGCGGTGTTATTTCTTACCTGATTAATCCGATTGTCAATTTCATCAACAAGCTGCTTTCCCGCCTCTTCATAAAGCTGCGGTTCTCCCACAGGGTTGCAGGCAATCTTTCCACCGGGCTCTCGATTTTTATTTCACTTGCAATCATGCTGGTTGTGATTTATACACTCCTCTCCATGATTCTCCCGGAGCTTTATCAGAGCATCACAAAGCTTGTTTCTAACTTTGACAGCTATGTTGAAACGATGCAGAACTGGTTCTACAACCTTCATTTTTTCGAGGACAACCCTGCTCTTTACGAAAATCTCTCTGCCATGGTTGAAAAAATGATGGGAAACTTTGAAAGCTTTATTACCGAGCAGCTGCTTGGAAAGATATCCAATCTTCTGTCCGGAATTACATTTGGTCTGATTGGTGTTTTCAATACCGTATTGGACCTTGTTGTCGGCCTGATTGTTTCTGTCTATATTCTCTTCAGCAAAAGAAAGTATGTTGGCAAGGCAAAAAAAATGACCTACGCACTGTTTCAGCCTCAGGTTGCAAACACAATCGTGCATATGTCCTCCCGCTGTAACCAGATTTTCGGTGGCTTTATTTCCGGTAAGCTTCTGGACTCCCTGATTATCGGAATGATGTGCTTCCTCGGTCTCTCCGTTTTTCGGATGCCATACACGCTCCTTATCAGTGTAATCATCGGCGTAACAAATATCATTCCGTTCTTCGGTCCGTTCATCGGTGCGATTCCTTCTGCACTTTTAGTACTGTTGTCGGACCCGACCAACATAAAGCAGGTATTTGTTTTCGTGCTGTTTATCCTCTGTCTGCAGCAGTTTGACGGAAACATCCTCGGTCCGAAGATTTTAGGAGATTCCACCGGACTTTCCGCCCTCATGGTAGTTGTAGCGATTTTAATCGGAGGCGGTTTCTTCGGTTTTCTCGGAATGATTCTCGGTGTTCCATTTTTTGCAGTCATTCATTACCTGATTCAGTGCTTTGTACATTACCGTCTGAGTCAACGCGGGCTTCCGACCGAGACCATAAGTTATCTCGACCTGACCTCTGTTGATACCGCAGCCGGCGAAATGCACTATACTGTTTCCGGTGACAACACCGCAAACGGAAAGCAGGCAACCTTCACAAAGCGTCTCCATCTTCCGGAGACCATAAAAGCCGCAAGCTTCACAGAATCCATGCAGGATGAGATTCGAAAAAAAGAAAAGCGTGCCTCTGAAGAACAGGAGGCTGCCGAACTTGCCTCCCGTAAAAAAAAGGAAGTCCGCACAAAACAAACTTCCAAAAAGAAAAACAAATAATTCCTCCAAAAAGACCTGTAAACCTTCTCTTTCGGTTTACAGGTCTTTTTACAAGCCTTTCTCCTATTCGTCTGCTTCCGCAGCCTGAATCATGATGGCACATTCCATGCGCTTTTTAAACAGCTTACAGCCATACTCATACACTCCGGTAATCTCACCGGTTGCATGATAGGCATTTGCTGCACAACCACCGGAGCAATACAGCTTTGCCCAGCAATTTTCACATTCCTTTCTCGCATAAACATTACACTTCTGGAAGTTCTCCCGCATTGCGAGATTCGTCACGCCGTCCCATACATTTCCCATCAGATACTTTTCGTCTCCAACGAACTGGTGACACGGATATAGGTCTCCCCACGGGGTAACTGCCAGATACTCCGTTCCCGAACCACAACCGGAAATACGCTTGTAAATGCACGGCCCATGAGAAAGATCAATCATGTAATGATAGAAGGTAAGCGGCTTTCCTTCCTTCTTTCTGCGAATCATTTCCTTCGCCAAAAGCTCATACTGGTCAAACAGTACCGGAAGGTCCTCCTCCGTCAGTGCATACGGGTCCGACGGTGCGCAAACCACCGGCTCCATACTTAACTGGTCAAAGCCGAGCTCTGCCATATGAAACAAATCCTTCGTAAAATCCACATTGTTGTGTGTAAACGTCCCACGAATGTAGTAGCCCTTTCCGCCTCTGCTCTCCACAAGCTTCTGAAACTTCGGAACGATGGTATCATAGCTTCCCTTTCCCTCATAATTCTTACGCAGATGGTCATGTATTTCTTTTCTGCCGTCTAAGCTAAGCACCACGTTATGCATTTCTTTATTGGCAAATTCAATGACCTCATCATCAATCAGCATACCGTTCGTGGTCAGAGTAAAACGGAATTTCTTATGGCACTCCTCTTCCCTGCTGCGTCCGTACGCAACCAGCTGCTTTACGACATCCCAGTTCATCAGTGGCTCACCACCGAAGAAATCCACCTCAAGATTCGTACGTGTTCCGGAATTTTCAATCAAAAAGTCCAACGCACGCTTACCAACCTCAAATGACATCAATGCACGCTCTCCGCTGTACTTTCCCTGACTAGCAAAGCAATAACTGCAGTTTAAGTTACAGGTATGAGCCACATGCAGGCAGAGTGCCTTAATTACATTGTTCTTTTTCTTAAGCATACCGGCCTTATCCGCATAGATATCCTCAGTAAATAACTGCCCTGATTCCTTTAAGGCCTCCACCTCGTGAATGCAGGCTTCAATTTCAGCTGCAGAAAGCTCCTGCTTTTCATACTTCCTTGTAAGCTCTGCAACAATCTGTTCTTTCGTATGGTTCTCAAATAACTCAATGACATCATATGCCACTTCATCCACAATATGTATCGCTCCGCTAAATACGTCAATTACGATATTGTAGCCGTTCATTTTATACTGATGAATCAAAATAAACTCCTTTCCGGGTTCTTCTCTCCTGTCACACTGTAAACAAAAACATATTGGCCCGTGCTTCGCACTTGCCCACGCAACTCGCAACTTCGTTGCTCGTCGTGGGTGCGTTCGCAAGATTTTATGCCCTTGGAAGCAAGCTTCCGGGCATAAAATCTTGCTCACTTTGCCATCACGCAAAAATACCGCCGGTTCCGGGAAGGGATCCGGCGGTACATCCGTCCAGATAAGTACTTAGCGCTCACACGGCTGATTTGCAACACCACAAGAGGTCTTGCATGCAGACTGACAGGAGGTCTGGCACTCACCACAACCGCCATCAGCAAGGCTGCCGGAAAGGCTGCGGGTATTTAAGGTCTTGATGTGGGTGTTCTCACACGGCTGGTTTGCAACACCACAAGAGGTCTTGCATGCAGACTGACAGGAGGTCTGGCACTCACCACAGCCACCGTCCATAAGGCTGGTTCCCAAGTTTCTCGTATTCAGTGTATTGATTCTGCTCATAACAATCTCCTTTATGTAATTCATTCTGTTTCACTTTCCCTATTATAGACTAAAAACAGGAAGTTTGTCAATAATTACTTCTCCGAATTTAACATGCTGTGCACGCTGATTCCCTGTACCAAAAGAATAATAAAATCAGTTCTTCGAATCCTTTGGAAGTTTTTCGTCAAAGTGCAGACATCTTCTGTACGCCTCATAGCAATACTCCATCCGCTTCGCTCCGGTATATGCTGCAATCTCCTTCTGAAGCTCTTCGGATTCAGACAGGATTCTGACAATATCCGGATTGTAACGGGAGCCTGCTCCGTCCTGAAGCTCCGTAAGCAGCTTATAAAAATCCTTGCCCTTTGCATAGTTTCTTCCCAAAATATCCGTAGCAGCGTCAATGGCATCACTGATGGAAATCAGTTCAATGACAAAGCGGTAAGGCGATGCGGTATGATCAAAATCCTCCGGATACCCACCCATTCCGTCATAGGTTTTATGATGTCCCCGGATGATATCGATATATTGGGCAAACAACGGATTCTTTTCCAGTAAAGTAAGACCAAGCTTCGGATGCTCGCGGATACAGCGGAATTCATCATTTGTAATCTTTCTGGACTGGCGCATAATGACCGTCGTCACAAAGCATTTACCGATATCGTGAAGACGGGCACATTCCGCAATATAGGAAAGCAGCTCTTCCTTCTTTTCCCGCACGATATCCGCCGAAGAAAATCCCGGAATCCTGCAAAACAGCTCAGGGCTCCGCGCAATCAGCTCCTTTGCGATACTTACGGCGATTCGCTCTACCATCTGGGAATGAAGGTAGGTGGACGGCTGTCGGTAAATCAACAGCTCATAAATCAGCTGTTCCACCTCTTTTGCATCGGAAAGATTCAAAACCGTGGTGCCGAAAATACTCTGAAACACTTCATTCACATAAGAATTCAGATAACTGTACGGGATATGGTCCACCACCTGATGAAACATCGAAAGCATCTTTCTTGTAACCTGCTCACTTTCCTCAGAATGAAGCTTTCGTCTCGTCAGAATCCGCATCGCTATAATATAGCAATAGGAAAAATACAACAATACCTCCTGACTCTGAACAATATCCAGCTCCCAATCAACCTTAGGGAGCTGCTCCATTAAGCTTTCTATGTGCTTTACGGCTTCCCATGTGCTACATTCTCCCCGTTGCTCTCTCAGACGTATCCGAATCATTTCCTCCTTTAGTTTCTCTTTCCAGTTATCCTCAGCCTGATGTTCCTCCAGATAACATTCCAGCATAAGCAGAAGCTTCTTTTTCACACGTTCACTTTCAAAAAGTAAATTATCAATTTCAACCGGTTCCGAAAAAAGAAGGTCATCCACAATGTACGGAATTTCCGGATCGTTTCCATCCATCGCCCGAACAGACGGACGACTCCACAGCTCCTTTACCTCCTCTAAACAGTCAAAGGCCTTCATGAGTCTTTCTTCGCTGATATCCAGCATATAAGCCATAATCAGATTCTGGTAAGCATAAAATATGTTTCTTCTCGCCTTCACATTCTGCAGCTGCTCATAGCACTCCTTATGCCCTATGATCCATCGATACGCCGCTTCCAGCTCTTCAAACGGAAACAGTACTTTGGCTCTGGTATAGCTGTCAAGCAGGCAGGCATTCCGGATTGAAATTCCTATGATAGCAGTCTCGTCATCCCCGTTATCAATATAATATTCAATAACCGATTCGCTGACCTCAGAAATGATTCTCGGATCGAGTCTTCCCTGTAACACCATCGAACGGGCCGATTCAAACAAAGCATCTGCGAGCGCTTTGTCCTTCGGCATGGCGCAATATTTTCGTAACTTACTGATGAGTACTTCATTTTCCTCAAAAAATCCGCGAATCGCCTGCGAGCGTTCCTTTACAAGTGAGATCCATTCATCCTGCTCCCGCGGTTGCAACATTTTATCGTTCCACTCTGCCTCAGCCATCAGATTCTCAATCAGCTTTTTGGTACATTGTTCAATCTCCTTTGTAATATCCATGGCTACCCTCCTTTTGCAAATTTATGCTTCCCCGGAAAGCTTTTTATTCCCTCCTTACCCTGAGTGTCCTTCCAATCTCTCCGTTGCAGCCGTGAAGCACAAGCCCCGCTGCTTCCTTTTGTGAAAAAAACTCAAGCACCTCTTTGGTTATCCTCTCTCCCATCACAAGAAGCGGTATGCCCGGCGGATAGGCAAAAACCGTTTCCGCAGAAACCCGTCCGACCGCGTTTGAAAGGTAACAGTTCTCCCATTCGCACTCCGATGCTTCCGATATCGGCAATACCACCTTTGGCACCGGTAGTGGCAAATAGCTCTTCGGTGTTTTGTTTTCCAGCGTTGCATCAATCTCACAAAGCGCCTTTGCAAACCGTTGCAATGACTCCTTCGTGTCTCCCGGTCCCGTCATTGCAATGCAGTACCTCTCCGCACACATTTCCGGTTCCATCCGGTACTCCCTTCGCAGCCTGTCCATCAGCTGCGGTCCCGTCAGATTGCAATTTGCAACCGACACAACCAGCTTATCATTCATTCCCTCCGGAATCATATTATCCCGCAGAGCCAACACCTTAAGGTGCTTTAACTCTTTTGTTTCTGCCCAAAAGCAGGAAAGTGCCTCCTCCCATTCAGAGAATATCCTCCTGCCTTCGTGTTCCAAAAGATCGATACATCCCTCAATGGATGCCAGTAAAAGATAGGATGGACTGCTCGTCTGAAACAGGTTCAGGGCAGACGAGATTCTTGCCTGTTCCAATCGTTTTGCGCACCCTTCCGAAAGCAGCCCGCAGTGCCTGTAATGCAAAAGTGCCGTCTGCGTCAGGCTCGGAAGTGTCTTATGAAGGCTTTGCACGACCAAATCCGCTCCACACGCCACAGCGCCCTTCGGAAACGCTCCAAAACCATAATGCGCACCATGCGCGGAATCTACCAGAACCGGTACCCCTGCCGCATGAGAAATCGCACAAATCGTCTCTATGTCACTAACCACTCCTTCATAGGTCGGACTCGTAAGAATCACCAGCGACGCCTCCGGATGCAGCGTAAGCGCCTCCGAAACCTGCTCGGAGGTAATCCTTCCGCAGATTCCGGTCTCAGCATCCGTTTCCGGCATTAAATAGACTGTTTTGGCCTGCACCAGAGAAAGTCCGTTATAAACGGATTTATGACAGTTTCTGGCTGCAATTACCGTTCCGCCTTTTGGAACTGCCGCGTGAATGGACGCCAGAATTCCAACCGTACTTCCGTTTACCAACAGCTCTGTCCGGTCACTCTTCCAAAGCCTTGCTGCGCGTTCCTTAATTTCCTCCAGAATCCCGCAGGATTCTGCCAGATTATCAAAGCCTGCAATCTCCGTGATATCGCAGTCGGCACAGAGCATTTCCAAGTATCCGCCCTTACCGGACAGGGCGGTATTTCTCTTATGCCCCGGCATATGAAGCGGAAGCATTGTCCTGTTGTACTGCTGCAACCGTTGTATAAGCGTCACGCACCTGTCCTCCTTTGCCATCAGCTCTCATGCCTTGCAAACTCCTCATAGAGCTTACGAAGTGCTTTTTTCTCAATTCTGGATACATAACTCCTGCTAATCCCCAGGAGCTCTGCAACCTCACGCTGCGTCTGTTCTCTTCTGCCACCAAGTCCATATCTGAGCAGGATAATCTCCCGCTCCCGTTCTTCCAAAACAGAAGCAATCATATCCGGCAGCAGTCGCAGCTTTTCCTTCTTTTCTGTTGCCTCAGAATAATCCTCATCCTCTGTTTCCAATATTTCCAACAGACAAATCGCATTTCCCTCTTTGTCCGTCCCGATCGGATCATTCAGATAAACCTCACGCGCCGACTTTTTCCCGGCACGGAAAAACATCAGCAGTTCATTTTCGATGCAGCGCGCCGCATACGTTCCAAGCCGGATTCCCTTCGTTTCATCAAAGGAATCCACTGCCTTTATCAGACCCACACAACCAATGGAAATCAAATCCTCATTATCCTTATCCGGTTGTAGGTATTTCTTTACAATATGCGCAACCAGACGAAGGTTATGCTCAATGAGCAGCCCTCTTGCCTCTTCCTTTCCCTGCCGAAATTCGGCAATCAGCCGGTCCTCCTCTTTCGCGTCAAGCGGTTTCGGAAAAGTAAGCACCTCACGCCTCCGTCCGTTCTTTCTAACAGACTATGACGCACAAACCTGACCCGTGCCTGTCGCATTTTATTTTTCCCCGCTGCCGGAAAAGCTGCAAAAAACTCCGGACAAGCTTCTTCCGCCTTCTGTCACGCTACGCACACTTTCGAATCACGCACGCTTGCGAAGAATTGTCCAGGGCTTCGCCGTTTCCGTAAGCCTTACGTAAATCATCTGCTGCGGATGCGGACAGCTCTCCATCTCATTCCCCTCGTCATCTGTAATTCCAAGCACGGTAGCATACCTGCTCTCACCGTCAAATTCCATCAGCTCCACGGTATCTCCCACACAGAACTTATTTCTCTGTTCCATGTAAAGTCTTCCGTCCCCGGTTACCTTAAGCGGGAAGCCAAGATACGTGTATTCCTTGTTATAATCATTATTTTCGTATACCTGTGCATCCGCTCCCGGCTTTCCGTAGAAAAATCCGGTCGTATAGCTTCGATAGGTACACTTTGAGATTTCCTCACGATAATACGGAAGACGTTCCCTGTATTTTTCTTCACATTCAAAATAATCATCAATTGCCATGCGGTACGTACGTGCAACCGTTGCCACATATAGCGCCGTTTTCATACGGCCTTCAATCTTAAAGCTGTCGATTCCTGCTGCCACCAGGTCCGGAATATGCTCAATCATGCACAAATCCCTGGAGTTGAAAATGTAGGTTCCACGCTCATTTTCATAGACCGGAAGATACTCCCCCGGTCTGCTCTCCTCCATGATATAGTACTTCCAGCGGCACGGGTGGGTGCATGCCCCGAGATTTGCATCCCTGCCGGTAAAATAATTGCTTAAAAGGCAGCGTCCGGAATAGGAAATGCACATTGCCCCATGAACAAAGGTTTCTATTTCAAGCTCATCCGGTATATTCTCCCTCAGCTGTCCAATCTCCTTCAGTGAAAGCTCCCTTGCCGAAACAACACGCTTTGCCCCGAGATTATGCCAGAACCGGTACGTCCGGTAATTTACGTTGTTAGCCTGCGTGCTGACATGCAGTTCTATCTCCGGACAGATTTCCTTTGCAATGTCAAATACTCCCGGATCGGATATAATAAGTGCATCCGGACGAAGCTCACGAAGCTCTGCGAAATACTTCTCCACGCCCTCAAGGTCACGGTTATGCGCCGTAATGTTGGCCGTAACATATACCTTCACCCCGTGTTCATGTGCAAACGCAATGCTCTCCTTCATTGTCTCCGGTGTAAAATTGTGTGCCTTGGCGCGAAGTCCGTACATTTCACCGCCAATATAGACCGCATCGGCCCCATAATAAACTGCAACCTTCAATACCTCCGGACTGCCTGCCGGAAGCAGAAGCTCAGGCTTCCTTCTCTTCATTTCCAAATCCCTTCCTTACACTTAAGGTCATCCCGTCTCCTACCGGGAGCACAACCGTTTCCAGCTCCTCCATATGCTTTAACGTATAAACATACTCTCTCATCCTCAT
>CALZBV010000022.1 GCA_945622055.1 uncultured Clostridia bacterium | reverse complement strand
CGGGAAAAGGCAAGACTGGAAAGCATCCTGTCTGCAAAGGATGAGCATCTGGGAAGGATGAGCTATGCATTAAAGCGCCAGATTTCCAAAATATCGAATCGTGCAGACATTCTCAGCAGCTCGGGAAGGGAGGACAGGGATGCCGGGGAGGAAATCAGCGATTCTGCCAAAACGATGGAACATTTGCTGGATAATTTTCTTGCTGAGTCCGAAAACTATCGGAGTGAAGAGGCTAGGCAGGATATAAAGGACATCCGGAAGGGCTCCGTAAACCATGCGATTTGGACGGTACTTGTTACGGGAGTTCTTCTTGTAACGGGTATTTTTGCACTTATTTCCAACACAGTAACACATACGAAGCTTGGCAGAATACGGATGGAACAGGCAACCGATATTTATCTGGAGCAGGTCAAGGAATGGGCACTGAAAAACAACACGGTGCTGGATGTGGTGTCGGAAAGTATTGCCGCACAGCCGGGGTTTACGGAGGATTATGCTGCGGGGATTGCGTATCTGGACCGGATTATCTCGCAGTATGACGATATTTCCGTAGCTTATATATGCAACCCTGACTGGGAGCATACAGTGTTTATGAACAACGGCTGGGAGCCTGAGGATGACTGGCACGTGGAAGAGAGACAGTGGTACATTGATACGATGGCATCGAAGGATAACTTCAATGTGTCCGCACCTTATCTGGATGAGCAGACAGGTTTGTACTGTACGACGTTAAGTAAAATTGTTTATGACGAGAAAGGCAACTTCATCGGCGTTCTGGGCATTGACTTTTATCTTGATAAGCTCATTGGGATTCTCGGCGAAAGCTATACGGATACTGGCTATGCTTTTCTGACGGATGTAGAGGGCAATATTCTCAACCATCCCAATGAGGAGTACCAGATGAAGCCGGATTGTACGGTAAATGCCGCAGACATCTGTTACAGAAGGGCTCTTTCGGAGATAGGCAGCAGTTATGTGCTGTTCACTGATTATGATGGTGTGAAAAAAGCATGCTATGCAATGCAGGAGGATATTTCGGGCTTTAATGTATTTGTTGTAAGAGGCATGATGGACGTTGTCGGTAGTGCGATTTACTCCGATTTATTATATGTTGTTGTATTTGCGTTATGTCTTATTGTAATCAATGTCATTATGAACAGGCTTACTATGTGGCAGATCAGGGCTAACCGTGAGCTGCAGGAAGCGGCTGATAAGGCAATCAGCGCAGGTAAGGCAAAAAACGATTTCCTTGCCAATATGAGTCATGAAATCAGAACACCGATCAATGCGGTTCTTGGTATGAACGAGATGATTATGCGGGAAGCAGAAGAAAAGAATATCCTGGAATACGCCGCAAATATCCAGAGCTCCGGAAGAACGCTTCTTTCCATCATCAACGATATTCTGGATTTTTCAAAGATTGAATCAGGAAAAATGGAGATAGTGCCGGTTTCCTATGATGTGAGCTCACTGGTATATGATATCATTAATATGATAAGAATAAGGGCAGAAAAGAAAAAGCTGGAGTTTATCTATGAAATTGATGAAAATATTCCATCGGTTCTTTATGGTGACGATGTAAGAATCCGTCAGGTGCTGACTAATATTCTGACGAATGCGGTAAAATATACACCTGAAGGTTATGTCAAAATGCAGATAAAGTTTCTGGAGATTTTTGACAGTGTAGTACAGCTGGAGTTCAGTGTAACGGATACCGGAATCGGTATCCGGGAAGAAGACATGGATAAGCTTTTTGCTTCCTTCCAGCGTCTGGACCAGGAGAAGAACCGCAGTATCGAGGGTACGGGTCTGGGAATGTCTATTGTGCAGCGGCTTCTTACAATGATGGACAGTGAGCTTAAGGTTTCCAGCGTCTACGGTTCGGGGTCTACATTTTCTTTTAGACTGAAGCAAAAAATCGTGAAGGAAGAACCAATCGGCGATTTTGAGGAAAGGTTCAGGACAACAGTGAAAGAGCATGCCTCTGTCGGAGTTGCACGGATTGCACCGAAGGTAAGGGTGCTTGTTGTTGACGACAATGAGACAAATCTGCTTGTTGCAAAGAGCCTGCTGAAGCGCACGAGGGTAAAGCTTGATACTGCCACGGGTGGTGTAAAGTGCATAGAGCTTCTAAAGAACAACAGCTATCATATTGTTTTTCTTGACCATATGATGCCGGAGATGGACGGTATTGAAACGCTTAAGAAAATCAAAGAGGAAAATCTTGCGCCGGATACGTGCTTTGTTGCACTTACGGCAAATGCCATCCATGGAGCAAGACAAAGCTACCTTGATGCAGGCTTCGATGATTATCTTTCAAAGCCGTTTACGGGGATGGATATTGAAAGATGTCTCTTTGAGCATGTTCCTGAAGAGCTTTGTGAGGAAGAAGAACAGAAGCAGGAGGAAAAAGCAAAAACGTCCGCACAAACAGATTCGGAAACAGAGCCGGAAATGCTCTTTAGTCCTGAGGCCGGGGCAAAATATACAGACGGGGATATGGAGGCATATATCGAAATTCTGGAGCTTTACGTACGGAAAGCTTCTGAACGTGCACAGTACATAGAACGGCTTTTCCTTGAAAAGGACTGGAAGAATTATGTGATTGAGGTTCATGCGCTGAAAAGCTCCTCGCTTTCCATAGGTTCAAAGCAGCTTTCCGAGCTTGCAAAGGAGCTGGAGCTGTCCGGCAAGGCGGGCAATTATGCTGTGATTGAAGAAAAAAACAGTGCTCTGCTTGCTTTATACCGGAGGGTAGCGGAGCTGGGAAGGGGATATCTTGAAAAACAGAATATCCAAAGGGAAGAGGAAGAACCGGAACCGCAGGATTCCCAACCGGCTGAAATCCCTGCAGAGCAGGCAAAGGAACACCTCAAGGCTGTTTGTGAGGCCTGTCTTGCATATGATTCCGATGAGGTCGAAAAACTATGCGGAATGCTGTCCGGCTATTCTGTAAACGGCCAGCGACTGAAAACCGTGGCGGATGAAATTCAGGCTTTGGCAGAGGATTTTGAATACGAGGCAGCGGCCGATGTAGCGGAAAAATATACCGAAAAGCTTTTGTGAGCATTGATAAGCAGCCATTCTTCCGGGAGTATCCCCAAAAGAGGGCGGACCTTCCGGAAGAGAGAATTGTAAACTTGTTTTTAAAAGAAACAGAAAAAGCGGGAGACGCATAATCTCCCGCTTTTTCCGCATACTAACTCCACAACAATGATTTGGTAATAACCGAAAGGAGTATGTGCGATGAAAGCAACAGGGATAGTAAGAAGAATAGATGATCTGGGCAGGGTCGTTGTACCGAAGGAAATCAGAAGGACGTTAAGAATCCGTGAGGGAGACCCGCTGGAAATATTTACGGACCGTGAGGGGGAAATCATTCTGAAAAAATACTCGCCGATTGGAGAGCTGAGCCTGTTTGCAAAGCAGTTTGCGGACTCCATTGCACAGACGACGGGGCATATTGCGATGGTAACGGATCGGGACCAGTTTATTGCGGTGGCGGGAACCTCCAAAAAGGACCTGATTGGGAAGCCGGTGAGTCGGGAGCTGGAGCGGTTAATGTCCGAACGTGAAAACGTGGTTGCTGCCAGGGGTGATAAGGGGTTTATTCCGATTGGAACCGAAGAGGATGATTTTGAACAGCAGGCGATTATGCCGATTATCAGTGAAGGTGACGTAATCGGTTCGGTTCTGATTCTTTCGAGGGAAAAGAAGGAGCGTCTTGGAATCATGGAGCTCAAAATAGTGGGTACTGCGGCGGCTTTTTTGGGCAGACAGATGGAGCAGTAATCGACAAAATACACGG
Organism: uncultured Clostridia bacterium; assembly: GCA_945622055.1. GTDB lineage: Bacteria > Bacillota > Clostridia > Lachnospirales > Lachnospiraceae > SIG307. The sequence continues at coordinate 14,055 of CALZBV010000022.1, read as the reverse complement.
CAAAAATAGGCTTTTTTTAGGGTTCGACACAAAAAATGCCTATTTTTGCTTATTTTTTGCGAAAAAACAGCAGGAAATGCGCCAGAACCCTTGACAAACCAAAGAATTTAGCTTATAACTAAAGTATGGGTGCTGTAGTAAAGGACATATAGTCTATTCAACACCGAGTATCGGCTGACTGCAGGGCGGTCAGACCAAAATACAATCGAGGAGGGCATTTACATGAACAAGGCAGAGTTAGTAGCAGCAATTGCAGAGAACACCGGTTTATCCAAGAAGGATTCTGAGAAGGCATTAGTAGCTTTCACCACTGTTGTAACCGATGAGCTCAAGAAGGGTGGCAAGGTACAGTTAGTTGGTTTCGGTACCTTCGAAGTAGTTGAGAGACCGGAGAGAACCGGTAGAAATCCGCAGACCAAGAAGACCATTACCATTCCGGCTTCCAAGGCTCCGAAGTTCAAGGCAGGTAAGGCTTTAAAGGAGACCGTTAACGTTGCTCCGAAGAAGGCTACCAAGAAGAAGAAGTAATTTTCGAACTTGAGATGAAGGGACCACATCGCGTTTGGTGATGTGGTCTTTTTTCGCTTTATAGGAGCTTCCATAAAGCACATTATATTTTGGGAGGTTTTTATGCGTTTAGATAAATTTTTAAAGGTGTCCCGTCTGATTAAGCGCAGAACCGTGGCAAACGATGCGTGTGATGCGGGACGAGTGATGATTAATGATAAGCCGGCAAAGGCTTCGACAAATGTAAAGGTTGGAGACATTATCGAGATTGGCTTCGGCGGGAAGGCTGTCCGCGTGGAGGTGCTCGATGTACAGGAAACGACGCGCAAGGAGGATGCCAAGGAACTTTTTCGTTACCTATAAAGAAAGGATGCGTATGGTTCTATTTTAGGGGAGGCGGCATAAACTATAGAAAAGCGCTTTGCGGAGCTGCCATGGAACAAAAACAGGAAACCGGGGTACATAAGCTGGTGCTTTCCGAACGGAAGACCCTCTTTCTGACCGGAGTGAAGGAGGTGCTGTCGTTTGATGCAAAGGAAGTGTTGCTGGAGACGACACGCGGAGTTCTGATACTTAGGGGAGACGGGATGAATGTAACCAGACTGCTCGTGGAGCAGGGAGAGCTGGAGCTTTCCGGGAGAATTGACAGTCTGGTTTATACCAATCGTGAGAAAAAGGACGCGGGCTCGGTTTTAAAGCGTCTGTTCGGATAGATTCGCAATGGCGGTGCAGTTTTATGACGAGGTACAGTTTTTTCTTGCAACCATTTTCTTTGGTGCGGCTGCCGCACTTTGCTACGATGTGCTCCGAATCGGGCGGAGAATATGGAAAAGGAGTCTGTTCCTTGTTTCTGTACAGGATTTTTGTTTCTGGTTTATGCTTGGTGTTTTGGCGTTTCGTCTGATTTATTTGTTTAATGAGGGGATTCTGCGGTTTTATGCGTTTGGCGGAATGTGCATCGGGGCATGCCTTTATGTGTGGACGCTCGGACGCTTTTTTGTTCGTTTTGGTTTGAAAATTGCACTTTTTTTTATAAATCCTTTTCAAAAGGGATTGCAATTTGTGAAAAAAGAGGTTAAACTGAAAATCAGAAGGTTACCCAAAAGAAAAAGAAGGGAGGATGCACATGAGACCGGGAAGAAAGAAAAGAAAGACCGGAATTTATCTTCTGATTCTGGTAGTGTTGGGATTGTGTCTTCTTCTCAGAAACGGAAAAGAGAAAAGTCTTACCCAGGAGCGCGAGCTGATGGCGCAGAAGAAGAATTTTCAGACACAGATTTTAGAGGAAGAAGAAAGACGTGACAGTCTGAACGAGGAAAAGGCTTACCGTCAGACGAAGCAGTATGTGGAAGAGGTTGCCCGCGAAAAGCTTGGACTTGTGAAGCCGGATGACATTCTTCTGCGTGACGAAGAAAACTAAATACGGGATACCGGACCTGATTCTGTCTGCAGAGTCGGGTCTTTTTTTGCGTGATGGCACAGCCACGAAGTGAGTGGGGAGCACAAGGTGCGGGCCGTCACGCAAGCATAAGGTAAAAGAAAACGCTATTTTTGTCGCAACATTTCAAAAATCAGGTGCCTGTTTCGACAGAAGAACCGCAGGAATTGTGGTAGAATGCTTTCCAAAATGGACAGGCAGGAGGCACAATCGGGTATGTGGAGAAAGAGAACAGCGGGCAGATGGCTTGGATATCTGGGAATAATGGGTGGAGTCATTGCTTTTCTGACCGGGCTGATCGGATGTGTGTGGAAGGAATCTGTTATCAAATATATCTGGCTTGGAATTTTGGTGGTAGGCTTCGTATTTTTCTTTGTATGGATCGGAGGACAGGCGGTGGTGTCGCTGCTGCATCCGGAAAATACAGAGGAGGTGGGCCGGAAGGTATGGGAAGACACGAGAAACCGGCTTCGTGAGGCAGCCGCCTCACTGGAGGTTTTAAGTAAAACCTTTGAACGAAGGGGAAGCGAGGAAGGGGAGGAGTTTCAGGAGTTTGCGGTAATGCTGCCGGAGGTAGTCTGTGCCGATTGCAGCCGCTGCAGCCTGTGCTGGCAGGAACGGCTCGGAGAACGCTGCGCTGCGGCGTTTGAGATGTTCCGGGAGGCACTGTCCGGCAGTCTTCCTGCAGAGGCAGAGGTAAGGGAACGCTTTGAAGGCTGCATAAATCCGGGACGTATCGCAGGGGAATTTGCAATGCTTCCGTTTCGTGAGCTGACACGTCAGAAGCTTTGGCGAAAGAATGAGGAAGGGAAGCATGCAGTTTTGACACAGCTTCAGGTAGTTTCAGAGCTGTTAAGGGACTGCTCGGAGGATTTTGAGGAAGAACTGCCATCTTTTGGGGGAATGGAGGAGCTTATTTCGCAGGCATTACTCAGAGAAGGAGTTTTAGCGGAGCAGATTTTGATACGGAAACGAAAAGGAAGAGGTATCCGGATTCGTCTGATGGCACATACGCGGTTCGGTCGTCAGGTGCCGGTTCGGCGTGTGTCACAGTGCATCGGAATTGCGCTCGGAAGACCGGTTGTGGAAGAAAGAGACTCCGACCGGTTTATTTTTGAGCGGGAACGGGAATATTGTTTTGAGGAAGAACCGGGATATCTCGTTTTAACAGGCGTGGCAAAGGCTACGAAGTACAGGGAGGAAAAAACAGGGGACAGCTGTTCCTTTTTTTATCCGGAAAGCGGAGAAACCGCAATGCTTTTGTCGGACGGAATGGGGAGCGGTGAGGAGGCCGGACGGGACAGCACGGCAGTAATTGAGCTGATGGAGCGGTTTCTTACGGCAGGCTTTCGGGAGGGAACCTCGATGCGGCTGATTAATTCCGCACTGTTACTTCGCTCAGAAGGAAAACGTTTCTCTACCGCTGATTTATGCATTATCAATCCTTACGCAGGAACCTGCCAGTTTGTAAAGCTTGGTGCAGCAGCCTCCTTCATTAAGCGGGAAAGCTGGGTGGAAAGCGTGGCCTCAGAGAGCCTGCCAATCGGGATGCTTTCCGAGGCGGAATATGACACGAAGGAGAAAAAGCTGTATGACGGGGATTATGTTATTATGATGAGCGACGGAGTTTCCGAGGCACTTGGCTCCAATCTGGAGCAGGTGATTTTTTCTACGGGACAGAAAAAGACAGACCGGACGCCACAGGGCCTAGCCGGAGAGATACTGCATGCAGCACTTTCTTACAGCGACTTTCAGCCAAAGGATGACATGACGGTTCTGGTCGCAGCGCTGGTAAAGAAACAGTCACCGTTTTATTTGCGGAAGCATTAATCCCTTCGGCAAGATGCTTGCCTTTTTTTTCGCGGTAGTGTAAAATGAAGGCAAAAGCAAAGGGAGGATGCGAAATGCAGGACGGACTGACCGAAAGAGCCGAACAATATTGTAAAAAGCATAACCTGATTGCCGGGGGCGACCGGGTTTATGTTGGTTTGTCCGGTGGAGCGGATTCTGTGTGTCTTTTGCTTGTGCTTTTGGAATTGAGAGAGAGACTTAACTTCAAAGTTGGAGCTTTTCATGTAAATCACGGCATTCGCGGGGCGGCAGCCGACGCGGATGAGCAATACTGCAGGAGTCTTTGCGGGCAGCTTAGCGTACCGTTTACTGCGGTGCGGGCAGATGTGCCGGCGGAGGCGAAAAAGCTTGGAATAGGGCTTGAGGAAGCCGGGCGGCTGGTACGCTATCGGGAAGCAGAACGCCTTTTGGCTGAGCAGGGGTATACGAAGCTTGCACTGGCACATCACCGGGGCGATGTTGCGGAAACCTTTCTGTTTCATCTGTTTCGTGGCAGCTCACTTGCCGGACTGGCGTCCATTCCGGCAAAACGCGGTGTGGTAATCCGGCCGCTGTTGTTTTGTGAAAAAGAGGAGCTTGTGGCATATCTGGCTGAGAAAAATGTATCCTTTTGTACAGATGAAACGAATACAAGTACGGAGTATGCCCGAAACAAAATCCGTCATGAGCTTTTACCGGAGGCAGCCAAAATCAATGCCGGTGCGGTACTGCACCTTGCGCAGACGGCGGAGGAGCTTCGTGAGGTAGACGAATATCTGGAAGCGGAAGCAGAAAAGCTGGTTGGCGTTGCGGAGGTAATTCCGGGAGGCGTGCAGATTCCGACCGAGGTGCTGCTTTCCGGCCCCCATGTGCTTCAGGCAAAGGCTGCGTTTTTGTTGCTTTCCGGGGTAACCGGTCAGACGAAGAATCTGACCCGTACCCATGTGGAACAGCTGCTTACGCTTTGCAGGCTGCAAAGTGGGAAAAGGATGGAGTTTCCTTATGCGGTAACGGCCAGAATCAGTTTCGGAAAACTGATTCTTAGGAAGGAGCAAAAACAGCCTGAGACAGAGACGGTACCTGCAGCAAAGGAGATACCGGTGCAGGTTCCGGGCGAATACCTGCTTGAGGATGGAAGGACGATATTACGATTTCGTTGTATTTCCCGTCAGAAAAATGAACAAATTCCGAAAAATGAGTATACGAAATGGTTTGATTATGGTAAAATAACAGGAGCGCTGAAGCTGAGAACGAGACAGGAGGGTGACGTTCTTGGGTTGCTTAAGGGAAGAAAATCCCTGAAACAGGTTTTTACGGAACAAAGAATTGACATCGGACGCCGCAATACGATGCTTCTTCTGGCGGATGCAGAGCAGATTCTCTGGGTCCCGGGAGTTCGCGCCTGCGACAACTGCCGGGTAGACGATTCGACCGTAACGATATTGGAGGTACAAATGAACGGAGGAACAGATTATGAAGGATAAACTCAGGGTGCTGATTTCCGAAGAGGAGGTCAGCCGTCGGATTCGTGAAATGGCCGGACAAATCAGCAGGGACTACGAAGGCAAAGAGCTTAGGATTGTCTGCGTGTTAAAGGGCGGCGTTTTCTTTATGTGTGAGCTGGCGAAGCATATCACGGTTCCGGTAACATTTGATTTTATGGCAGTGTCCAGCTACGGAAACGGACATGAAAGCTCCGGAGCGCTTCAGATTGTCAAGGACCTGGATGAGTCGGTTGAAGGAAAGGATATTCTGGTGGTAGAGGATATTGTGGATTCCGGAAATACGCTGAGTCGCCTTCTGACGCTTCTTAAGGAGAGAAATCCGAAGAGTCTTCGTCTTTGTACATTGCTTGATAAGCCGGAGCGCAGAGAGACAGAGGTGCCGGTGGACTACACCGGATTTTTGGTGCCGAATCTGTTTGTTGTAGGCTATGGTATGGATGATGCGCAGTATTACCGCAATCTTCCGTATATCGCTGTGGTTGAGCAGGAAGAATAAGGAATAAAAGAAAGAGAGGATTTCGTTTTGAATAAATCCGTGAGAGGTTTTGGTTTTTATCTTGTTTTTATAGCAATGGTGCTGCTGATTGCTACGTATGCGTCGAATCTGTTAAAGGAAGGCGAAGCAAAGTACGGAATGAAGGACTACAGCGAGGATCTTGCCGCCGGAAAGATTGTAAGCGTATATCTGTATCCGAACCAGGAAACGCCGACCGGACGTGCAGTTGCGGTAATGACAGACGGAACGAAAAAGGTGTTTTATGTGACGGATGTTTCCAAGGCAGAGAACGCGGCACTGGAGCAGCAGATTGGTGTTGTTGTCAGCGATGTCACGAAGCCGAACTGGTTTCTGACGAATGTGCTTCCGTATCTGGTTGGCCTGGTGATTATCTTTATGATGTTTACCTTCTTTACAAACCAGTCGGCAGGAACCAGCAATAAGATGATGAATTTCGGCAAAAGCCGTGCAAAGATGATGCTTGACGGAAAGACGACATTTAAGGATGTTGCCGGTCTGATTGAGGAAAAAGAAGAGCTTCGTGAGGTTGTGGATTTTCTTTCAGACCCGGCGAAGTTTACAAAGGTCGGAGCGCGTATCCCGAAGGGTATTTTGCTTGAGGGACCTCCGGGAACCGGTAAAACACTCCTTGCAAAAGCAGTTGCCGGTGAGGCAAAGGTGCCGTTTTTCTCGATTTCAGGCTCGGATTTTGTGGAGATGTATGTCGGTGTCGGTGCTTCCCGTGTGCGGGATTTGTTTGGTGAGGCGAAGCGAAATGCACCGTGTATCATCTTCATCGATGAGATTGATGCAGTTGCGAGACGCCGTGGTACCGGTATGGGAGGCGGTCATGACGAGCGTGAGCAGACCTTAAACCAGATGCTGGTGGAAATGGATGGGTTCGGTGTCAACGAAGGAATTATTGTAATGGCCGCAACGAACCGTGTCGATATTCTGGATCCTGCGATTCTTCGTCCGGGACGTTTTGACCGCAAGGTTTTGGTCGGCAGACCGGATGTACGCGGACGAGAAGAGATTCTTCGTGTGCATGCAAAGGGAAAGCCGCTTGCAGAGGATGTAGATCTTAAGCAGCTGGCGCAGACGACCGCAGGACTTACGGGTGCAGATTTGGAAAACCTCCTGAATGAGGCGGCCATAAGTGCTGCCAAGGACGGAAGAAGCTTTATCGTGGAAGAAGATATCAAAAAGTCCTTCATCAAGGTTGGTATCGGTACGGAGAAAAAGAGCCGTATTATCTCTGAAAAGGAAAAGCGCATTACTGCCTACCATGAGTCCGGGCATGCGATTTTGTTCCATGTACTTCCGGATGTCGGACCGGTATATGCCGTATCGGTAATCCCAACCGGAAATGGTGCGGCAGGCTATACGATGCCGCTTCCGGAGCGTGATGAGATGTTTATGACCAAGGGTCGTATGCGTCAGGATATTATTGTAAGTCTTGGCGGAAGAATTGCAGAAGAGATGATTTTAGACGATGTTACGACAGGGGCTTCCCAGGACATCAAGCATGCGACAGCTGTTGCAAGAAGCATGGTAACGCGCTATGGATTTTCCGGTGAGATTGGTATGGTTAACTATGAAAATGACGATGATGAGGTATTCATCGGTCGTGATCTGGCACATACCCGTTCCTACAGTGAAGGCGTGGCTAACTCGATTGACACGGAGGTACGCCGCATTATTGACGAATGCTATGCGGAAGCCAAGAGGATTCTTACGGAAAATTCCTCCGTTTTGCATGCGTGCGCAGCACTCCTGATGGAAAAGGAGCGTATCGGCAGAGAAGAATTTGAAGCATTATTTGCGGAAAATACGCCGCAGACAACGGAATCCTTATAGAAAATTGATAAAACAAAAGCAAAAATGCGGGCATTTTTGGACATTTTGCATGCATAATGGGATGCGCGGGTAAAGCATAGGGCAAAAATTACAAAAAAATATTGAAAAAGGATTTATGTTTGTGCACACTTTCAAAACAGGTGATGCTATAATAACACTCGTAAACCCCAATACATTATATAGTTTTTGCTACACCCCATAAGTAACAAAATACCTTCTCCGAAAAACCCGATGACATTTGCCATCGGGTTTTTCACTTTAACTGATAAACCTGCGAGGAATGAGATGGATAGAGCAATAAAAGCCTTATTTTCAGACGGAACAGCAAAATACAGAACACCTGCAGAGCCGGCGGCCCACGATACCGTCCGGCTTAGTTTGCGTACGGGAAGGGACAGTGTCTCCGAAGCGGTACTTTGTATCGCCGGAACAGAGCTTCCAATGAAGGCAGCGAAGAAAAACGAATATTTTACCTGGTATGTGGCAGAGTATACGCTTTCAGAGGAGCCGGTAACATATTTCTATAAGGTTCGTATCGGAGAAGCGGACTGGTATTATGACCGCAGAGGTGCAGTAGACAAAGCAGCAGAGGAATTTTATTTTTGCATAACTCCGGGCTTTTCTACTCCGGATTGGGCAAAGGGTGCGGTTATGTACCAGATTTTTACGGACCGTTTTTGTAACGGAACCGTAAGCAATGACGTAAAAACAGGCGAGTACTGTTATATCAATGAGCCGGTGCAGGGGGTGACGGATTGGGACCGCCTGCCGCAGACGATGGATGTGCGCGATTTTTACGGCGGGGATTTGCAGGGGGTTTGGAAGAAGTTAGATTATCTGCAGTCTCTTGGGGTAGAGGTCATCTATTTCAATCCGTTGTTTGTTTCGCCGTCCAACCACAAGTATGACAGTCAGGACTATGACTATATAGACCCGCATTATGCGGTGATTTTAAGAGATGAGGGAGAATGTCTTGCAGAGGGGGACCATGACAATTCCCACGCTACCCGTTATCAGTGCAGAGTCAGTGCCAAGGAAAATCTGGAAACAAGCAATGCGTTTTTTGCGGCACTGGTGGAGGAGATTCACAGACGGGGTATGCGTGTCATTCTGGATGGCGTGTTTAACCATTGCGGTTCGTTTCATAAATGGCTGGATCGTGAGCGGATTTACGAAAATGCACCGGGCTATGCAAGGGGCGCCTATGTTTCAGAATACAGCCCGTACCGCAGTTATTTTGATTTTCATGAAAAAAACTGGCCTTACAATCCGTCCTATGACGGCTGGTGGGGGCACGATACACTGCCGAAGCTGAATTACGAGGGCTCGGAGCAGCTGTGCGAATATATTATGCGTATCGGAAAAAAATGGGTGAGTGAGCCGTACTGTGTGGATGGCTGGCGACTGGACGTTGCGGCAGATCTTGGCCATACGGAGGAGTTTAATCATAAGTTCTGGCAGTGCTTCCGCAAAAGTGTGAAGGAGGCGAATCCGGATGCGTTGATTCTTGCGGAGCATTACGGCAGTGCGAAAGCGTGGCTTGCAGGAAATGAGTGGGATTCTGTTATGAATTATGATGCCTTTATGGAGCCGGTGACCTGGTTTTTGACCGGAATGGAAAAGCACAGTGACGGATATCGTGCGGATTTGCTTGGAAATGCGAAGGCCTTTGTAGATGCAATGACGTATCATATGTCGCAGTTTCAGACGAGCTCCTTGCAGGTGGCGATGAACGAGCTTTCCAACCATGACCATTCCAGATTTCTGACACGGACGAACGGAAAGGTGGGGCGACTTGCGACGCTTGGCGCGGAGGCAGCCTCGGAAGGCATTCGCCGCTCAATTTTCATGGCAGCAGTTACGCTTCAGATGACCTGGGTTGGTGCGCCGACGGTGTATTACGGCGATGAAGCCGGAGTCTGCGGATTCACGGATCCGGATAATCGCAGGACGTATCCGTGGGGAAGAGAAGATAAGGAGCTTATCGAACTTCATAAAGAACTGATTCGAATTCACAGGTCCTATCCGGCACTTCGCACCGGTTCGGTAAAGATTATTTATGCCGAGCAGGACGTACTGGTGTATGGACGATTTGACGAAACGGATACAATTCTTGTTATCGTGAACCGGAGCAGTGAAGAGAAATGGCTGGAGCTTCCGGTCTGGGAAATCGGACTTTCGAAGCATGCACCGCTTGTTTCCCTGATTCGGACGGGAGACTGGGGCTTTACGACCGAGGCGATTATCTGTCCGACACAGGATGGCACATTTGCGCTTTCGGTACAACCGGAGAGCTCATCGGTATGGAAGAATATCAGATATCATGGAAACTATACGTTTAATATGTAGCCGGAACGTCTGAGCTTGGGCAATCAAAGCGGAGACGCGGACGAATCGGAAGGAGCCTTAGGAAAGGGGGAGCAGCATGGAAAGCAAGAAAGGGTTAAAAGCACGTGTTGGCAGGGTGCTTGCACTGCTTGATGCGGAGTATACAACGGAATATCGCTGCTATCTGGACCATGACAATGCCTGGCAGCTTCTCTTTGCGACGATTCTGAGCGCACAGTGTACCGATGCAAGGGTAAATCTCGTGACAAAGGAGCTGTTTCAAAAATACGGCAGCGTTGCAGCATTTGCGGCAGCGGACCTTAAGGAGCTGGAAGAGGATATCCGTCCGACCGGATTTTTCCACAACAAGGCAAAAAATCTGATTGGCTGTGCACAGATGCTGATGGAACGGCATGGAGGTGAGGTGCCGGAGACGATAGAGGAGCTGACGGCGCTTCCGGGGGTCGGAAGAAAAACTGCCAACGTCATCCGGGGCAACATCTACCATCAGCCGAGTATCGTAGTGGATACACACGTAAAGCGGATTTCGAAAAAACTTGGATTTACAAAGGAAGAGGATCCGGTGAAAATCGAGTTTGCACTTATGGAGCTTTTGCCGGAGGATCACTGGATTTTGTATAACATTCATATTATCCGGCTGGGACGTACGCTCTGCCCGGCACGGTCCCCAAAATGCGCAGAGTGCTTTTTGCGGGGAGAATGCCCGTCTGCCGGAAAAACAAAGGAGTAAATGATGCGATTTACTGCAATAGATATAGAGACTACCGGTCTTTCGCCGGAGCGGGACCGTATTATAGAAATCGGTGCGGTGCGGTTTGTGGACGGAGTGAAAACGGAAGTGTTTTCTACGCTCGTGCATCCGCAGCTTCCTGCGATTCCGGAGCGTATTACGGCACTTACCGGGATTACGGAGGAAATGCTCGCGGGAGCACCGGAGGAAGCTGAGGCGATGCAGCGGCTGTTTTCCTTTCTGGAAGGCGAGGAAGTGCTGCTTGGTCACAATATTTTGTTTGATTACAGCTTTCTTTCGGTGGCAGCGGGACGTATGGGCTGCCCGTTTGAATTCAGAGGGCTGGATACGCTTTTGATGGCACGGCTTAGCCGGCCGGAGCTGCCGAGGAAAAATCTGTCGGTTATGTGTGAGGAGTACGGCATTCAGACTGAGTGCGCACACCGCGCATACGAGGATGCGCTGGCTGCCGCCAGGCTGTACTTTTGCCTTTCGGAGCAGTTTTCAGAGGGGCATCCGGAGTGGTTTGCGACGCAGCCGCTTTCCTATGTAAAAAAGAAAACCGAGCCTGTCACTGCAAAACAGGTCCGGTATTTAAAGGCCATTATTGATACGTATCATCTGTCACTTGCGCCGGATTTTGCGACGCTTACGAAAAGCGAGGCATCCCGTATGATTGATACACTACTGGCAACCTATGGAAGAATCTGAGAAGAGGCTGCAAGCAGTGTATCCAGGTCGCGCAAAATAGAGGGTTTCATTAACGTGGTGAGCTGTTCGGCACGTGTACGAAGCTCCTCTATTTTTTTATATTCGCCGCATTCTGCATAAAGCCTTGAAAGCTGGGCATAGGTGCCTGCAATGTCGGAACCGATGGAAACTGCATACGAAAGTACGCAAATTGCATCGTCCTTACAGTCCGAGGAAATGAGAAGGTTCCCCCATTTCTGCAAGAGCCTTATGAGTGCTGTGTAGTTTTGGTCGCAGGCCGCAAGCGGGTCCAGATTGGCGGTGCCGTAGGTCAGGCGGAGCTCTGTATTGGAGATACCGGTCAGATTTAAAATCTTTTTCTGCGCCATGGCACAGAGCTCATATTCCGCTTCGGAAAGCTCTTCGGAAAGTGGTGCCATATGCGGCTTCTGGTAATCCAGTGGGGAAACAAAGGGAATTTCGTCTATAGCCGGTGCCGGCTGCAACGTCGCCGCGTTCTTCGAGGTTGCGGCAGGCGAAACGCCAAGCATTGCTTCTACGGTTTCCATTGTCATGGAAAGAGAGGCATCGTCAGAGGAGAAGGTGGCCGGTTTTTCCAAAGTGCCAGGGGTTGCGTTACCTTGTGTCTTGGTATTTACGATAGTGCCTGTAGATTCCGGTTTCCCGATAGTGTCGGAGGTTCCCGGTTTTCCGGTATCATCAAGCACAACCGGTCCGTTTGCACCCGGCTGCCAGAACCGGAGCGGCAGTACACGGTAGTCGATGGTAAGATACTCCAGCTCGGAAAGGTCCTTTCTCGGTACGAATCTGGAGTCACGCTCCTTTTTCCAGAACTCTTCACGGGAAATGCGGTCTTTTCGGGACCGGGTATTGCAAAAATGAAGCAAAACCATTATAATCAAAGGCAGAATGAAAAAAAATATCATAGGTATCACAACCTTTCGGAAAGAGGTGAGTTTGTGTATAACAAAAAGTCCAGAAAAATCTTCGCAGCAGTTGTTGCAGCAATTTTAGTGTTGTCCATGATCGTTCCGTTGTTTGCGGCAGCACTCAGATAAAACATTCAATACTACTATAACGAACAAGGCAGCCGGTGTCAACTATGGAAGTGGAACCGGCTGCCTTTGGACTTATTTGGTTTTGTTGCTTACTTCTGCAAACCGGCGTGACATGTGAGCAGAACGGCAAACATATAATAAAGTGACAGTGTGTGCCGGAGAAAAGATGAAACAGCATGTCATGCGGACCGGAGTGGTGCTGACGGCACTGCTTTTAATGATAGTATCCTGGAGAAAGCCCGGGCAGAGGAAGGAATGTCTGCAGGGTGAGCTGCAGAGGGAGAAGGAAGCAGTTGTATATCTGAGTCTTTTGTGCGAAGTGCCTGCGGAGCTTCTGGAGGATGTTAAAAAACGTATTGAAGCAAAAAAGGAAGGAGCTTCCGGAGAAAAGGATATTTTGGGGCAGGAGACGGAAATCAGTCTTGAAAAAACGCAGCTGGTGCTTAGGCTGCGTGTACATGTGAATGTGGCAGGAAACAAAACCGTGCAGGCTGGGATAACGAGGCGTCCTGCACCGGATAAAACGGTGCAGGGGGAAAGTACAAAGGATAGCGCGCAGGCCGGAACGAATACGGAAACAGAGGGCTGGAGAATTGCTGCGGGACATCTGATTGCGGCCTGCAGAGAGCTTACCCTGTTTCGGCCGAAGTCGGCCGTGATTCTGGCAAAACGTACCGGTTCGGGGCGGATGACACAAGCGAATAAAAACGGAGGGTACCTGTTGTCCGTAACAGAGAGCCGAAACGGGTTTGCGCTGGATGCGGAAAAGACCATGCTGATGCTGGAAGAGAAGCTGGAAGGACTGGAAGAGTGCTTGCAAAAATGCGGTGCGGAATACGCCATACTTACCGTGCAGGCGGAAACGGCAGTGATTGAGCCGAAGCTCTCTACTGAGGTGGCAAAGAAGTGCAATACCTTGATTTCAGAGTTTTCAACCTCCTATGAAGGGGCGGGAAGCGGACGAGCACGGAATATTTCTGCCGGAGCATCCCATTTGAACGGAAAAATCATACTTCCGGGAGAGGAATTCTCAACCGCAGCGGCATTGATGCCGTTTTCTGTGGAAAACGGGTATACTGCGGGCGGAACGTATATCAACGGGGAGCTGTCCGAAAGTCTCGGCGGGGGTGTCTGCCAGCTCTCCACTACGCTGTACAACGCCGCTTTGCAGACGAAGCTCACCGTGACGAAACGTTCGGCGCATTCCATGCCGGTCGCTTATGTGCCCCTCGGGCGGGATGCTGCAATCGCGGGCGACTATAAGGACCTCTGCTTTCAAAACACAACCGGGGCACCGGTGCTTCTTTTATGTGAGGCAACCGGAAAAAAGGTCACGGTGTCCCTTTACGGAACGGGCGGGGCAAAAAGGAACGGCGTGTGGTTCGAGCAGATAAAGACAAAAGAAACCAGCGAGGAGGTCTGGGTGGAAACCTACCGCGGCTACATCGACGAAAACGGTGTGAAACAGCGGGATTTGGTTGGTGAGAGCAGGTATCGCTATCTGAGGGTGAGCCGGTGAAGGAGAGGGACGGTAGAGGGATTGAAGAGGGGGGTATGAATTTCGGTGGCTG
>CALZBV010000021.1 GCA_945622055.1 uncultured Clostridia bacterium | reverse complement strand
AAAAGAGACAAGGGATATCTATATCTTACTTGTGAGAACGGGTTCGATTTTTTCACGTGTAAAACATACAGCGAAAAAGGAAGAGTATACACATGTTTCGGTAGGTATGCTTTCTGATTGTACCGAGTTTTACAGCTTTGCCAGAAGATACACGAGAAGTCCGCTTCCTGCAGGCTTTGTAAAGGAAAGTATAGACAGCGGGATGATGGCAAAGAGTGCGGAGGCACCTTGTGCCCTGTATCGGCTGACCGTACCGGCCAGCTCCTATCGTTCGATGAGACGTAAATTTAAAAAGATGCTTCGAAGCAAGAAGGATTTCGGCTATAATCTGATTGGCACATTCTTCTGTTTCTTCGGAATTGCGTACAAACGGGAGAACAAGTACTTTTGTTCTCAGTTTGTTGCAGAGACGTTAAAGGAAGTCGGTGCGATTGAACTTACAAAGCTTCCGGAGCTTTACCACCCGGCAGATTTTGCCAATATTCCGGAGGTCACCCTTTGCTATAAGGGAACGCTTGGGGAGCTGAGACAGCAGCGTTGTACACTTCTGTCAAAACCGACGGAGGCATAAATTTCTTTGCAAAGCAGGCGCTTTGTGTTATACTGATGGTAGTTGGTATAATGCAGGGCGCTTTTGTACGTTTGGGAAAGAGTGCCCTGGAGTGTAAACACGTCTGCGGCTACAACATCGTGCGTGTGGAAAGGCCACCGGGCGAAAGGACCGCTGGGGGGAACGAGCCGTGGGGAGACAGTTTGCAAACGGATTTTATCAGAGTTCTGCATTTGGAGGAGTACAGGATGGAAAAGGAACGAACCTATACATTTCAGGGATATACGCTGCATTCGGAAACAGAGCTTTTGGAAGTAAAAAAGGAAGCGGAAGCAATCTCCTATATCAAATCGAGAGCAGACCTTAGTGACGTAAAGGTTGCCCTGCAGGTGTATAACCGCCTGATTGAAAAGGGTACCCTGTCCACGGTGTTAGGTGTGGATTTTTTAAAGGGACTGAGGGAACAGCTGATTGCCTCCGGAGTGGTGGCGGAGAGCGGATTAAAGCCGGTTCCGAGGGCAAAGCAGTATGCGAAAAAAACGGAAAAGAAAGAGCTTACCCGGGAGCAGAAGCTGGTGGAGTATTACCGGGAAAAGACAAAAAACCAGAGGATTGTGATAGCGGCACTCTGTGCCGTGATTGTCGTTCTTTTCCTGATTCGCCTGTTTGGGACAAGCTCCCCGTTTCGTGATTATGAAAATGAAGTGCTGAATGAGTATGGTGGCTGGCAGGATGAGCTGGTGTTAAAGGAGCAGCAGCTCCGGATATGGGAAGAAGAGCTTTCGGAACGGGAAAAGGCCCTTACGGAACAGGAAGAAAAAAGTGTGCCGGAGTCTGAAAAAAAGAGTGAAGGATAAGACACATTCTTTTCATAAATATCGGTTACAATGAGGGAAAGGAAGGCAGGAGGGATACTATGGAACAAAAAAAGATTCTGGTAGTGGACGATGAGAGCCGCATGCGTAAACTGGTGCATGACTTTCTGGTAAAGAAGGATTATGTGGTGCTGGAGGCAGAAAATGGAGAAAAAGCAGTTGACCTTTTTTTTGAGGAGAAGGAGATTGCACTGATTATTTTGGATGTGATGATGCCAAAGATGGACGGCTGGCAGGTATGCAGAACGATACGGCAGTACTCGGCCGTTCCGATTATTATGCTTACTGCCAAAAGTGACGAGAGAGACGAGCTTCTTGGATTTGAGCTTGGGGTAGATGAGTATATTTCCAAGCCGTTTAGTCCGAAGATTTTGGTTGCAAGGGTAGAGGCGATTCTTCGGCGAAGCGGAGTAACTACGTCTGAACTGCTGGAAATCGGAGGAATAGTTCTGGATAAGTCCGCGCATCTTGTGAAAATCGATGGAGAGCCAATTGACCTTAGCGTAAAGGAGTTTGAGCTTTTGTCGTATTTTATTGAAAATAAAGGTATTGCGCTTTCCAGAGAGAAAATTCTGAACAATGTATGGAATTACGATTATTACGGAGATGCCAGAACGATTGATACACATGTGAAAAAGCTTCGCAGCAAAATGGGAGAAAAGGGCGATTATATCAAAACAATCTGGGGAATGGGCTACAAATTTGAGGTAGCAGGATGAAACACGGAAAACATTCGGTTCGCGTGAAGATGTTTGTGCTGTGCTTCGCTTCGATTTTCGGGACGGTTGCACTTTGCATTTTATTGAACAATACCTTTCTGGTCCGGTATTATGAGCGGAGCAAGCAGAAAACGCTCGGTAAGGCATTTGAACAGGTGAAAGAAATCCTGATGAACGATAAACGTAAGCAGACCGGTGACGCTTCCTCGGAAAATCAGGAAAAGCAGGAGATACCGACGATGAAGCCGGAGGAATCTGCAGACGGAAAAACGGAGGCAGAGGAGAACGGCCCGGAGGAGTCTTCGGAGGAGTCGGAACAGGAAAAGGAGCTCTCTGAAGAGACGAGACTTTCCATGGATATTTTATGTTCCCGGCTGAACACTACGGTCGTGGTGGTAAAGAGTCTTCTGAGTGAAGGCACGCCGGGAGTGAAGGTTCATTATTTTTTTGGTCCCGGAGGAAAAAATGATAAGGATGTCAATGTAATCAGGGACATGCTCGGAGATTATTTTTTTCCGGGCTATGGACAGGAATTAAAAAATAAGCGGTTGGAAACCGAGACAGAGGATTACCGGATTTATTCTCTTTATGACCAGAGGATGAAGTCCAAGTTTATTGAACTCATTGGAGTTATGGAAGACGGCGATATTGTTCTGATGCGTACCAATGTGGAGAGTATGCAGGAAAGTATGGCTGTTGCAAACAAATTTCTCGTCTATGTCGGGATTCTGAGTGCGCTTTTGGCGTCATGGATTATGTATTTTGTGAGCAAACGCTTTACCGGTCCGATTCTGGAGCTGTCGGACATTGCAAAGCAGATGGCCGAGCTTAATTTTGATGTAAGATATGAGCGACACAGTCAGGATGAGATTGGGGAGCTCGGAAACAGCATCAACGTTCTTTCCGGAACACTGGAACATACAATTTCGGAGTTAAAGAGCGCAAACAATGAGCTGCAGAAGGACATTGAAAAGAAAAACCGGGTGGAGGAGATGCGTACCGACTTTTTGTCCAATGTCACACATGAGCTGAAAACGCCGATTGCCCTGATTCAGGGATATGCGGAGGGACTTAAGGACAACATTAACGAAAGCGCGGAGGACCGGGAATTTTATTGTGATGTTATTATGGATGAAGCCACAAAGATGAATGGCATGGTAAAAAAGCTGCTTACGTTAAATCACCTTGAGTTTGGAGCAACACAGGTTGAAATGGACCGTTTTGATCTGACGGAGCTGGTCCGCTCGGTACTTGCGACAACAGAGATTCTTGCAAAGCAGAAGGAGGTAACGGTATATTTTGAACAAAAGGAGCCGGTCTATGTCTGGGCAGATGAGTATATGGTGGAAGAGGTACTGACCAATTACATCAGTAATGCATTTCATCATGTGGACGGTGCACGGATTATTGAAGTGAAGCTCATTCCGATGGAAAACCGGGTAAGAGTAGCTGTGTTTAATACCGGCGAGACGATACCGGAGGAGGACTGTGAAAAGCTCTGGACGAAATTTTATAAGGTCGATAAGGCAAGGACGAGAGAATACGGTGGAACCGGAATCGGACTGTCAATAGTAAAGGCTATTATGGAGGCTCACCATCAGGGCTATGGCATGAAAAATCATGCAAATGGAGTGGAATTCTGGTTTGAGCTGGACAGCACGGTGCAGAATATGAAATAATTGAAATAATTTGATTTTACTCTTGATTTTTTGAATGGTCCGTGCTATAATAAAAAAGCTGTTTTAAGTTATGGAGATAAAGAGGTGAAAGATATGAGAGAAGCAATTCAGCCGAAGTACTACCAGGCAAAGGTAACCTGTAACTGTGGTAACGAGTTCGTAACCGGTTCTACTAAGGAAGAGATTCACGTGGAAGTATGTTCTAAGTGTCATTCTTTCTACACCGGCCAGCAGAAGGCAATCGCAGCACGCGGTGCTATCGACAAGTTCAACCGTAGATATGGTTTAGGCCAGAACTAGAACAAAACATAAAAGCATGAAATCAGGTTGAGGTTGTAATAATCTCAACCTATTTTATCTTATAAGCATTTTCGTTATTTTGTGCCCACAGAGGAGGAGAAAACATGAAATCATCCGGCATCGGCGGCCAGGCAGTACTGGAAGGCGTTATGATGAAAAACAGGGATCGTTATGCGGTTGCGGTTAGAAAACCGAATGGGGAGCTTGCGGTCGAAAAGGGAAAATGTACCAGTCTTAAGGATAAAAATCGTTTTTTCGGGCTTCCGATTGTGCGTGGTGTCGTCGGATTTGTGGAATCTCTGGTGCTTGGAACGCAGATGCTTACGTCCTCCGCAGCGTATTTTGAGGAGGAGGAAGAACCGGGGAAGTTTGAACGGTGGCTCATTCAGAAATTTGGCAAAAAGGCGGACAAGATTATCATGGGGGCGGCTGTGCTTCTTGGAATTCTGTTAGCTTTTGGATTGTTTACCCTGCTTCCGCTTGCGGTGATTACACTTATTCCGGACGATGTGATGTCCTACGAGTACAAGGCACTTGTAGAGGGAGGGCTCCGTCTTTTGATTTTCCTGATTTACATAGCACTCATTTCCGCAAACAGGGATATGAAGCGTGTGTTTATGTATCACGGAGCGGAGCACAAGGCAATCAACTGCATTGAGCATGGTCTTCCGTTAAATGTGAAAAATGTCAGAAAGAGCTCCAGACAGCATAAGCGCTGCGGAACGAGCTTTTTGCTGTTTGTTATTCTGATTAGTATTATTTTCTTTATTTTCGTACGTGTGGAGACCTTCTGGCTCCGGTTACTGGTACGGGTACTGTTTGTGCCGTTGCTTGCCGGGATTTCCTATGAGTTTATCCGTCTGGCCGGTTCCAGTGATTCCAAGGTAATGGATATCCTCAGTAAGCCGGGCTTATGGCTTCAGGGACTGACAACGAGAGAGCCGAACGATGAGATGATTAAGGTTGCAATTGCATCCGTTGAAGCTGTCTTTGACTGGGAGGCATATCAGAAGGAGAACTTCCCGGGAAGAAAGTATGAGGAAAAGGTAAAGAGGGCAGCAGAGCGTAGAAATGATAAGCGCACGGAAAACGGAAAAGCTAATTCCGAAAATGAGAAAAAAGAGAGTGTGGGTGTTGCGTCAAACAATTATCTGCCGAAACAGGCATTTGATGATACGACTGTAGAAAAGAAAATGAAGGCTGCAGTTGAACCGGAGAAGAAGGGAAAGACTGAGCCGGTTGAGGATTTGGCTGCAAAGTTCGACATTGCGTTTGAAAAGGCAGAAGAGAAAAAACCGGAGGTGCCGGCTGTTACGGAAACGACATCTGTAGAAAATGGCGATACGACAAAAGCAATTACATGCGAGTCGGTTCCGGAGAAGACGGAGGAAGAGCTTGCAAAGGAAAGCAGAAGCAGACTTGTTGCAAAGGTAAGTGCTGCGGATCGTTCCGAAGAGGCCGGAAAGCTTGCGCGAAGGGAATATGCTGCTGCCGCTGAGGACGATGAAGAAGAGGATGACATTTTAAAGGCGCTCGACCAGTACTTTGTATTTGATGGTGAGAAAACCGTGATGGAGCGCAGTGACAATAAATAGAGAGTGTGAAGGATGACCTATTTACAGATGTTGGAGGAGGGCTGCGGACGGCTTCTGGAGGCTTCCATTGAGGAAGCACGTCAGGATGCCACGCTGCTACTTTTGGAGGTAAGCGGATTTTCAAGGGCGGATTTATTTCTGGAAGGTCAGGAACAGATGCCGGCGGAAAAAGAAGAAGACTTTCGCCGTCTGCTTGCCAGAAGGGTGCAGCATGAGCCGTTGCAGTATCTGATTGGAGAACAGGACTTTTGCGGTCTGCCTTTTTCCGTCAGGAAAGGAGTTTTAATCCCACGCCCGGAGACGGAGCTGCTTGCAGAAGCAGTGTTTCGGAGCTCGGAAGGGAAAAAGGTGTTAGACCTTTGTACCGGCTCGGGCTGTATTGCAATTACAGTTGCCAGACTTGGAAAGCCTGCGCTTGTTGCAGCGTCGGACCTGTCAGCAGATGCGCTTAAGCTTGCACAGGAAAATGCGGCGAAGAATAATGCAGAGGTTACTTTTTTTTGTGGAGATTTGTTTGCTTCTGTCTGTGGAAGGTATGACATTATTGTCTCAAATCCGCCGTATATCCGAAGTGATGTAATAGCGACCCTGATGCCGGAGGTACGGGAGTATGAGCCACGGCTTGCGCTGGATGGCAGTGAAGACGGTCTGGTGTTTTACCGCAGGATTGTAAATGAGGCTCCGGATTATCTGGAACAGAATGGAAGACTGATGTTTGAAATCGGTCATGACCAGGGAAAAGCGGTTGCAGAGCTGATGCGGCAACGCGGCTTTGAGGATATTGAAGTGAGAAAGGACTATGCAGGCCTTGACCGTATGGTATTTGGCGTTTGGTCCGGAAAATAAAGGAGAACCCTATGTTTGATAAGCTAGAAGATTTATTGCAGCGATTTGAAGAAATCCAGAATGAACTGAGCGATCCCGGCGTGGTAAACGATCAGACGAGATTTCGTAAGCTGATGAAGGAACAGAATGACTTAAATGATATCGTTGAGGAATATAAAAGATACAAAAAAACGAAGCAGGATATCGAAGACAGCCTTATGATGCTTGACGAGGAAAGTGATGAAGAAATGCGTGAGCTTGCGAAGCAGGAGCTTTCCGAGGCAAAGGAACGTCTTTCGGAGTGTGAGCAGAATCTTAAGATTCTGCTGATTCCAAAGGATCCGAACGATGAGAAGAACGTTATCGTTGAGATTCGTGCGGGTGCAGGCGGAGACGAGGCGGCGCTGTTTGCGGCAGAGCTGTACCGCATGTATGCAAAGTATGCAGA
Source organism: uncultured Clostridia bacterium (assembly GCA_945622055.1). Classification (GTDB taxonomy): domain Bacteria; phylum Bacillota; class Clostridia; order Lachnospirales; family Lachnospiraceae; genus SIG307. The sequence goes on along the minus strand of CALZBV010000021.1, from coordinate 11,742 downwards.
AACCTTTCGTTGGAAGATTGATCTGATGAATGTAAATGAGAATGGAATCGGAGGCTTTAAGGAAGCTGTGTTTATGGTAAACGGACAGGGTGCTTATTCCAAGCTAAAGTACGAGAGTGGAGTTCACCGTGTTCAGCGTGTTCCGGTAACGGAATCCGGCGGGCGTATCCACACCTCCACGGCTACGGTGGCAATTATGCCGGAAGCTGAAGAGGTGGATGTCGAGCTGAACATGAATGATTGTAAGTTTGATGTGTTCCGTGCCTCCGGTAACGGTGGACAGTGTGTCAATACAACCGACTCCGCTGTTCGACTGACGCATATTCCGACCGGCATCGTAATTTCCTGTCAGGATGAAAAGTCTCAGTTAAAGAACCGTGATAAGGCGTTAAAGGTGCTTCGTGCAAAGCTTTATGAGCTGGAGCTTGAGAAGGCGCATGATGCAGAGGCGGAGGCGAGAAAAAGCCAGGTCGGAACCGGCGACCGCTCTGAGAAGATTCGTACGTACAACTTCCCGGATGGCCGTGTGACGGACCACAGAATCAAGCTGACCACGCACCGTCTGTATGAGATTCTGGATGGAGACCTGACCGAGGTGGTGGATGCGCTGACAGCGGCCGACCAGGCAGCCAAGCTTGCAAAGATGGCAGAAGAGTAAAGCCATGGAATCAGAGCTGGCAGATAAAACAACAAATAAAGAAATTGCAGACTCTCCGAATCGCGGGAAATTGGTTCGGGGAGTCTTTTTCTGTACTGCAGGAGAATGTTCTTTCGGTGGAGAGCCTTTAAAAGGGAGACGATTCATACAGGAATGGATAAGGTGGTGATTTTTGTTGCTAAAGTTGATGAATTTTGAACATAGTTGTGGTAGAATTATTTATGTATGCCATTCGTAAGACATGAAATGTCAAATAATAAATTAAGATGGAAATTTATTTATACAAGGACTGTTTATAGGACACCTGAGCTGATACTTTTATATCAAGAACAGAAAATATACACAGAGTTCATGTAGGGCAAAAAGGTGGGTACTATGGCTTGGATGGATTTTAACAGAGATGGCAGGGCTTGACCGCTCAGAGCTTGAATTTATGGATGAAGATGAAAGACGAGAGGTACTAGAAGATGCAGGCTTAGACCCTGACGATTTTGACTTCTAGGTCTGGCGTTGAGAAAGGACTGAGGTTATGAATGCAATCAATTCAAATGAACAGATGATACAGAAAATTAACGAGGTTCTTCAGACTAAGAAGGATGCTGTTGTCAACATTGTAAATGACAAGCTGACGATCTCAGTTTTTTCTCTGCTGGAAAAAATCTTAAGAATGTAAAAGAAATCAATTTTGTTATTCGAGATGTGAAGTTTCTGCCACATCAGTCAGAGATAGCTCATGAGTTTGAGATTAACCCGACGGATGTGTTGTTTAATGCCTATGATATTACGGAAAAGAACAAGTTAGAAAGGAACAAAACAATAATGAATATTCGGATGATTGAGGATTGTAGATTGCGTGAAGTGATTGCTTCCAAAATGAAAGAAAATGGATTAGAGTTGGAAGGGGCTGGATTTCTGCAATTACAAGAGTTAGATGTACATGATGAAGGGATTGTGTCATTAAAGGGAATTGAGATTCTTGAGAATCTAAAAAAATTGCTTGTTTATGATAATCAGATCGAAGATGTTTCGCCTGTTGGCAGATTGATGCAGTTGGAAGAACTCTATGCGGATTCGAATCGGATTATGGATATTTCATGTCTTCATTCTTTGAAGAAGTTGAGAATTTTATTTGTAGCAGATAATAGGGTACAGGACATTAGTAGATTAATCGAGTTGAAAAATCTTGAGAACATTTCTATGTGGAATAATGATATACAAAATATAGATGCGCTTCAAGAACTGACAAATTTGCGAGTTGTGGAATTTCATAATAATAAGATTGATGATATAAGCATACTAAAAGGTCTTGTAAATATGCGCTCGGCGAATTTTTCCGGAAATGAATTGAAACGTATAGATTGCGTGGCATACTGGCCAAGTCTTGAAGAACTATATTTGGAGGGGAATCAAATTGAAAGTTTAGACTCGCTGACAAATTTAAAAAATTTGAGAGTTTTAGATGTGTCGCACAACAATATTAAACATTTGAAAGTGACAGACAACTGGTTGAGTATAAAGAAAATATATGTAGCAGGTAATTTACTTAATTCAATATCGTTTGAATGATTAATAATTTAGATAGACAGATAATTAAAAGTAAAAGTTGGTTATGGTCAGAACCTTTGGGAAGATATCAAATATATCAAGCCTATCGTTATCATTGATGAACCCCAGAAGATAGAAGGTACTGCAAAGAAGAAGTCAAAGTCTTTAGAGGCTATTGAGGAGCTTCAGCCTTTGTTTACTCTGCGTTATTCTGCTACACACAAGCAGTTATACAATCAGATTTATAAGCTGGATTCCTATGCAGCATACCAGAAGGATTTGGTTAAGAAGATTACGGTTAAGACTGTTCACGGAGTCATTCCGAAGGACTATCCTTATGTAAGATATATTTCCTTTACTCCAGATTTGAAAGCAAAGATTGAAATGTTCTCGCAGGAGCAGGGCGGAACGATCCGATTCAAAACGTTCAATGTTGCAGGTGGAGCATCATTGGAAGAGTTATCTGGCGGATTACCACAATATAAAAATTATCGTGTGGCAGAGCAACCACATAAGTTAAAGCCATTGCAGATTGCAACTCCGGATGGAATTTTCTCACTTGATATGGAGCATAGCAATCATGAGATAGAGAAGAACGAGGCTGTGCGAATTCAAATAAGATTGGCGATTCAGAACCATTTTGCCAAGCAGATTGACCTGCTTCGTAAGGGCAGGAAGATAAAGGCTCTTACATTATTCTTTATTGATGCTGTTGATAAAGTAAGAGATTCTTCTGCTCCTGATGGACGTGGTGAGTATCTGCGTATCTTTGATGATGAATACAAGAGGGTTGTCAATGCAAATAGAGGCATTCTTGTAAAATATATTGAGTATTTCCCACAGTTTGAGGATGAGAAGGCAAAAAATATTACTTCTTATGAAGTGATTAATGGTTATGAATTAGACAGCAGAAATATCTTTGAGCTGGATAACATCTCAGAGGAGGACTTTGAAGAAGAGTGGCGAGTTTTTCAAGCAAAATCCGACAGAAGTTCTGCTATGAATGAGTATTACAAGATGGATTCCGAAGGTGAGTGTGAATTTGCTCATCGTCTTGAAAACAACAGTAATGTATTACTTTTCACTAAGCTTAAAAAGGGCGGATTTGTAATTGACACACCTTATGGAAATTATAGTCCTGACTGGGCTGTGGTATGTCGTAAGGAGTCCTTAAGTGACATATCCATCGGTATTTACTTTATTGTCGAGTCAAAATGGGGTAAAACAGAAGCTAATTTGCAGGAGGTTGAGCGTAATAAAATCAATTGTGGTATTTTACATTTTAAGGCAATATCCGAGCAGGTTAAGTTTGACTGGGTAAATAGCTACGATGACTTTAAACAGAAGTTTGGTGTTACAGAAGGTTCTGGTTTGCAAATTGAAGTAACAGGTCGGAATGGCGAAGGTTCAGATAATACAGTACACATGTAGGAGAGTGTTATTCGTTCCGTGAGGCCGACCAGGCAGCCAAGCTTGCAAAGATGGCAGAAGAGTAAAGTCATGGAATCAGAGCTGGCAGATAAAACAACAAATAAAGAGATTGCAGACTCTCCGAATCGCGGGAAATTGGTTCGGGGAGTCTTTTTCTGTACTGCAGGAGAAGGTCCTTTCGGTGGAGAGCCTTTATAAGGGAGACGATTCATACAGGAATGGATAAGGCGGGAAAATCGGAGTTTGATATTGAATTTTTCCACGAAATCATCTATAATAAAGGTGGTTTTTCAGAACTGAAGAATGGACGGTTATGAAAATATGGAGGCGAAAAAGAAGAAAACCGGAATCATCGATGTCGGTGGTGGGATGCGCGATGTATTCGCGGCCGGTGTATTGGATGGTTTTTTGGAAAAAGGGATTTCCTTTGATTATGGCATTGGTATTTCGGCCGGAAGCGGCAATCTGACGAGCTTTTTTGCAGGACAGTATGGACGGAACCTGAAGTTTTACGTGGATTATGCATTCCGGAAGGACTATATCAGCGTTCAGAACTTTTTGAAAACAGGAAATTACGTAAATCTGGAGTATGCACATTCAACGCTTGCGGGTTCTTTTGGAGAAGCACCGTTAGATTATAAAGCCTTTGAAAGGAATATCGGGGAGTATTATGTGGTAGCGTGTAATGCCCGGACCGGCGAGACAAAATACTTTGAAAAGAAGGATATTTCCCTGGACTGCTATGATGTCATCAAGGCTTCATCGACTCTTCCGGTCGTGAACAAGCCGTATGTGATTTCCGGAGTGCCGTATTATGACGGCGGTCTTGCAGATCCGGTTCCGGTCGCAAAGGCTTTTGCAGATGGCTGTGATAAGGTGGTGTTGATTTTATCCAGACCTGCGGATTATGTGCGTACTTCGAAAAAGGACAGCCGGTTTGCAAAACTGATTCAAAAGAAATATCCGAAGGCGGCAAGAGAGCTTTGCAGACGCGCGGAAAAGTATAACCGGAGTGTTGCACTTGCAAAGGAGTACGAAAAGGAAGGAAAGCTTCTGCTGCTTGCACCAACGGACTGCTTCGGAGTGGATACGCTTACCAGAAACAGAGAGAATATCCGGCGCCTGTACGCAGCGGGAGTGGAAGCGGCAGGAAATGTGCCGGAAGAATTTTGGATACGATGAGAAACGATAAGCTGATATACATAACACCGAGGGGCTTAGGTACCTAGTGAATGCATTATTTGCAAAATGGGAGAGGGATAACGTTATGAAGGATTATGCTAATATTTTCTGGTTTATTTGTGGAGGGTTTGTTGTTGTGGCTATCTGGGGATTGCTTGGGCTGTTGTTTTGCGCAACGGTAATCGGAAAAGAGCAGGGGAAGGATTTACTTCGTTGTGCAAAGTTTGCGGTCGCACCGTTTGGAAAGGCTCCGCAGAGCACTACGAGCAAAAACCCGATTATTGACCTTTGCTGGATTGCAACCTTTGGAATCATTCTTTTACTGCTTTTTCTTTTCCTCGGTCTGTTCTATACAATCACCATCATCGGAATTCCGTTTGGCAAGCAGTGCTTTAAGATGGTTGTGCTTGCCATGGGACCGTTCAACGTTGAGTTTGAAGACGAGGGGCATGACGACAATTTCCCGATTCGTGAGGAATATTAGTGAGGTAGGAATATGAGAGAGCAGCTGACGAAAAAAGATGTGGAATTGATTGAGCAGGAAATCGAACACCGCAAACTGGTTGTCCGTAAGGAAGCGATTGAGGCGGTAAAGGAAGCACGTGCGCACGGTGATCTGAGTGAAAATTTCGAGTATCATGCAGCGAAAAAGGATAAGAACAAAAATGAAAGCCGTATCAATTATCTGGAGCGTATGCTTCGTACGGCAGAGATTATTGAAGAGGATTCCAGAGAGGATGAAATTGGTCTGAACAATACCGTTACGCTGTATTTTGAGGAGGACGATGAGGAGGATACCTTTGTAATTGTAACCTCTATTCGCGGAAACTCGTTGAAAAATCTCGTCAGCATTGAATCTCCGCTTGGAAAAGCAGTGCTTGGCAAAAAGGTCGGAGACAGGGTATTTGTTCAGGTGTCGGAGACGAATGGATACTACGTTGTGGTGAAAAGCATTGAAAAGACCGGAGATGACGGTTCAAACGGAATCCGCTCCTATTAAGGGCTTAAGGGCAGATTGTACTGCTTTTGCATATGTGCCTCAGGGGGGGGAGCTGCAGGAGGTTTGTGTTTCTGCGCTTGTATTTATTGCTTTACTATGGTATACTGTTGATGTTTCTACAAATACATAGGAATAGGTGGAAAAAGAATGAAGGACAATTATGTGATTATCAGTGATGCTACTGCCGACCTTCCCAAGGAAGTGGTCGAGGAGCTTGGTCTGGACATTATCCCAATGAACGTTCGTATCGGTGAACATGATTACATGTTTCATCCGGATGAGAGAGACCTTACGGTAAGCGAATTCTATACCAGACTCCGGGCGGGCGAGAACCCGTATACCTCCCAGATTAATCCGCAGACCTTTAAGGAATTTTTTACGAAATATATGGAGGAAGGAAAGGATATTTTATATCTTTGCTTTTCGTCCGGTCTCAGCGGTACGTTTTATTCCTCAAAGCTTGTTGCCGAGGAACTTACGGAGAAGTATCCGGAGCGCAAAATCATCTGCATTGACTCTTTGTGTGCATCGGTAGGCGAAGGTCTTTTTGTACTGTTGGCCGGACGGCTGAAAAAGCAGGGCAAGAGCATGGAGGAGGTAGCTGCCTGGGCACAGGAGAACTGTACGAAGGTATGTCACTGGTTTTCCGTGGATGATTTGCACCACTTAAAGCGCGGAGGCCGTTTGAGCGGCTTTGAGGCGCTTGTAGGAACGGCATTAAAGATAAAGCCGATTCTCAGTGTAGACCGGGAGGGCAAGCTTACGGTTGTTTCCAAGGTGCGCGGGACGAAAAAGGCGATGGATTATATAAAGCAACGCCTTGTCGATGACGGAATTCAGATAAAGGACCAGACGGTTCTGATCGGACATGCGGACGTTTTGGAAATTGCCGAGCAGCTGAAGGAACAGCTGCTGGCGGAGGGGCTGGTAAAGGAAGTCCTGATTACCAACATCGGACCGGTCATCGGAACACACGTCGGAGCAGGAATGTTTGCCCTGACCTTTATTGGAGAGAACTATAAATTTTCATAAAGAAAGGAAGAAGACAATGTATTCATTTGATGAAGTGAAAATCGCAGATGCCGAAGTGGCAAAAGCAATTGACCTGGAGCTTGGAAGACAACGCAGCCACATTGAGCTGATTGCTTCTGAGAACTTTGTCAGCAAGGCTGTTATGGCAGCAATGGGAAGCCCGATGACGAACAAGTACGCAGAAGGCTATCCGGGGAAGCGTTATTACGGTGGCTGTGAGTGTGTGGATATCGTAGAGAATCTTGCAATCGAGCGTGCAAAGGAGCTTTACGGATGTACCTATGCGAATGTTCAGCCACATTCCGGTGCACAGGCCAATATGGCGGTGTTCTTTGCGCTGTTAAAGCCGGGCGATACGGTTCTTGGTATGAACCTTGCACACGGTGGGCACCTTTCACACGGAAGCCCTGTGAATTTCTCCGGCTCCTATTTCAATATTGTTCCGTACGGAGTCAATGACGAAGGCTTTATTGATTATGATGAGGTACTCCGCATTGCAAAGGAAGCCAGACCGAAGATGATTATCGCCGGAGCTTCTGCATATGCAAGAAAGATTGATTTCAAGCGGTTCCGTGAAATTGCGGACGAGGTTGGTGCATACCTTATGGTAGATATGGCTCATATTGCCGGACTGATTGCAGGCGGTGTTCATGAGAGCCCGATTCCGTATGCGCATGTGACAACGACAACCACGCACAAGACGCTGCGCGGACCAAGAGGTGGTATGATTCTTTCTTCTGCTGAGTTTGCTGAGGAGCATAAGTTAAACAAGGCCGTTTTCCCTGGCATTCAGGGAGGTCCGCTGATGCATGTCATTGCAGCAAAGGCAGTATGCTTTAAGGAAGCACTTTCTCCGGAGTTTAAGCAGTATGCAAAGGATATCGTTGCAAATGCACAGGCATTGGCAAAGGGACTTTCTGCAGAGGGCTTTCAGCTGGTATCCGGTGGTACAGACAATCACCTCATGCTGGTGGATCTTCAGAGTAAGAACATTACCGGTAAGGAAGCTGAGAAGCTTTTAGATGCGGTGAACATTACCTGCAACAAGAATGCGATTCCGAATGACCCGGCATCTCCGTTTGTTACAAGTGGTATTCGACTTGGCTCTGCAGCTGCAACGACCCGTGGTTTAAAGACGGACGATATGTTACAGGTTGCGAAGGCAATCGCACTCACGATTGATAAGAAAGAAGCAACAGAAGAAGCAAAGGAAATTGTACGTAAAATTACTGACAAATATCCGATGTATGAATAGAATTCGGTATAGTGGGGATTTGCCGGTTTTATCTAAAAATGCCTTGACGAAGTCTGTCGATTCTAATAAAATAGTTCTTGTAGAATTTTGTTTTCCCTTAGGGGAGAAAGGAGTTAATAATGGGATTAATTAAAGCGATTGCCGGTGCAGCCGGTGGCGTGCTGGCAGATTCCTGGCGCGAATACTTCTACTGTGATTCGTTAGACAACGATACACTGGTAGTAAAGGGAAAGAAGCGTACCTCCGGTCGTTCCAGCAACTCAAAGGGTGAGGATAACATCATCTCCAACGGTTCGATTATCGCCGTAAATGAAGGTCAGTGTATGATGATTGTCCAGCAGGGCGAGATTGTTGATGTCTGTGCCGAGGCCGGTGAGTTCGTATTTGATAAGTCCACAGAGCCGTCTATTTTCTATGGCGGACTTGGTGAGGGAATCCTTGGAACATTCAAGACCTTCGGAAGACGTTTTACGTTTGGTGGTGACACTGCGAAGGACCAGAGAGTGTACTTCTTCAATACGAAGCAGATTATGGGAAACAAGTTCGGGACAGCAAATCCGGTTCCATTTTCCGTTTATAACAAGAATGTAAATGCAGAGTTTGCTGTAGACATTCGTTGTAACGGTGAGTACATCTACCGCATTGCAAACCCGCTTCTGTTCTATAAGGAGCTTTGCGGTAATGTGACGGATGAATATACACGTAAGGAATTAGAGGGAACTTTAAGAAGTGACTTTGTAGATGCTCTTCAGCCGGCGCTTGCACAAATTTCTGCTCTCGGTGTCAGCTATAATCAGATTCCGGGGCATGCAAGAGAGCTTCGTGATGCTATTTCTAAGGAATTAAATCCGATTTGGCTTGAACTTCGTGGAATTGAGATTGTCAGAGTAACAATGAATCCGGTTACCCTGACGGAAGAGTCCTCTGCACTCGTGAAGGAATACGATAAGGCTAGTATCTACAGCAATGCCCGTGTTGCAGCAGGTGCTATGACTGCAGGTACAATTAATGCTATGAATAAGGCAGCTGGCAACTCCGCAGGTGCTATGACCGGTTTTATGGGTATGGGCTTTGCCCAGAACAGTGGCGGTGTCGGTGCGAATGGAGTAGCAAGTATGTTTGCAGCAGCAAATCAGCAGGAGCAAATGGAGCAGGTAGCTCAGGAAGCCCGGGCGTCTTTGGAAGCAAATAGCTGGACCTGTAAGTGTGGTGCAGTAAACAACGGTAAATTCTGCGTAGAGTGCGGAAGCCCGAAGCCGGCACCGGCAGACAGCTGGACCTGCAAATGTGGTGCAGTAAACAACGGTAAGTTCTGTGTAGAGTGTGGAAGTCCGAAGCCGGCACCGGCAGGAAGCTGGAAGTGTAGCTGTGGCACTGAGAACAAAGGCAAATTCTGTGTAGAATGTGGTGCCAAGAAGCCTGCAGATGCACTGCTTTACAAGTGCGACAAGTGTGGATGGGAGCCGGAAGATCCGACGAATCCGCCGAAGTTCTGCCCGGTATGTGGAGACCCGTTTAGCGACGAGGACATTCAGAAATAAGTAAGTCAGAGGCACAGTTGGTAGGTAAGGACTGACTGTGCCTTTTTTCGTGACAGCAAAGCGAACATGGATGATTGCGAAAAGCCTGTTTTTGGAGCGATGATACATGCGAAGCACGCGAATAAGGTTACTGTCGATAAATTTTGGGAGGATAAAATGGAAAATCAGGACAACAACGCAGGGGAGTATACCTCGCCTGTTATCGCTGAAACAAAAAAAGAAACCGACAGGAAATGCCCGCAGTGCGGCGGAATTATGGATTTTGATCCGGCAGTCGGGATGCTGCATTGTCCGTATTGTGATTATCAGGAGGAGATTTTGCCGGAAAACGAGGAAGCTCTGAGTGCAGTTGAGGCAGATTTCTTAACAGCAGAGCAGACCGGAAACTGTGACTGGGGCGTAGAGACAAAGACCGTTATTTGTAAGGCCTGTGGCGGTGAAATGGTTTATGATGCGCTGCAGATTGCCGGAGAATGTCCGTATTGCGGATCCAATCAGGTAATGGAAGCTCAGGGAAAGAATACGCTTGCACCGGGGGGCGTCTGCGCATTCAAGATTGATGCGAAAGAGGCTGCAGGCCGGTTTAAGGCATGGATTAAGAAAAAGTGGTTCTGTCCGAAGGCGGCGAAGGAGTCTGCAAAACCAAAGGATATGAAAGGAATCTATCTCCCGTACTGGACCTTTGATACGGACACATCGTCTACCTACACTGCGCAGTACGGAATTGAGAGGGAAGAGGAAGACAAAAACGGGAATAAGACAACCGTTACCGACTGGTATGACTGTCAGGGAGAGTATAAAAAATTTATTGATGACCAGCCTGTCTGCGCTACCAATCAGCATGACCGGAGCCTGCTGAATGGCGTATTGCCGTTTAATACTGCAGATAATGTAACTTATAAACCGGAATATGTTGCAGGATTTGCATCGGAGCGTTATTCCATCGGCTTGAAGGATGCCTGGGAGATTGCCAAGTCTGAAATCAGTGGAAGATTAAAAAACAGTATCAACGCAAAAATCAAAAAAGAAAACAAGGCAGATAAGGTACGTAACCTGAAAATCAGGACAGAGTATAACGGAATCAAGTACAAATACCTTCTTCTTCCGGTCTGGATGTCCTATTTCAAATACAACAACAAGGTTTACAATTTTATGGTAAATGGTCAGAATGGCAAGGTATCCGGCAGAATCCCGATTTCTAAGCTCAAGGTTGCAATTGCGGTTGGTATCGGTATTCTGGTTGTTGCAGGACTTTGGTATCTTTCCAATCTGTAGAGCACTATCAGGTTTCCAAAAGGGCTTCCTTAATGAATGATTAGAAAATCCTTTGAAACGTTAGAATGCGGTCAAAATACTTGAAACAAAGGAGCGAATGTGTTATCTTTTGCTTACAGAAAGGGGGATGACATATGGGTTGTCTGGGAAATATCATTTGGTTTCTATGCGGAGGGCTGGTAAGCGGTCTGTCCTGGCTTTTGGCCGGCGTATTATGGTGTATCACGATTGTCGGCATTCCAATCGGACTGCAGTGCTTTAAGTTCGTAGGGCTGTCGTTCTTCCCGTTCGGAAGAAGGGTGGAGTACGGTGGAGGAGCCTTTTCCATGCTGGCAAACATTATCTGGCTGCTTGTTTCGGGGATCCCGCTTGCAATTGAGCATGCAGTGTTCGGAATTTTGCTTTCTATCACGATTATCGGAATTCCGTTCGGAAAACAACATTTTAAACTGGCAAAGCTTGCGCTGATGCCTTTTGGCGCAAGGGTATATTAACAACGGTTGCAAAAAGAAAGATAAAAGTGGAAATGCGGGTATACCCGATGATTGTTTTTTTAGGTTCGCTATGCTAAAATGAAACAAATCAAATGCAGTAAGAGCTTACGGAAATGAGGTTTTTGAATGGAAAAAGGACATACCCGCAATATAAAGCTGACGATGGAATATGACGGTTCCCGATATGCAGGCTGGCAGAAACAGGCCGGCAGGGACCGTCTTGTTACAATTCAGGGTAAGGTAGAGGAAGTGCTGGAAAAGATGGAAGGAAAACCGGTCGAGCTGATTGGTGCCGCACGTACGGAGCCGGGCGTCCATGCTTACGGGCA
>CALZBV010000020.1 GCA_945622055.1 uncultured Clostridia bacterium | reverse complement strand
ACAACGCTACCCGAGCAGCACAAAGAACTACTCGACGAGCCAATCCAAGAACTTGAGGACATCGACAGTGCGGGTGAGATTCCGTTCGTCGGAAAAGCATTAAGAGCAACTGATACGGAGACTAGCAGAGCCATTAAGTCTAGTGTTCAAGTCGCATTAGCAGATTGGCAGTCTAATGGTGGTTGTTTTCCGGGGGCAGGTAAGGATTATACCGCTGTGATTGCAGGAAACTATATTGAGGGGGAGGTTGATGCCGGTTGGCATGGATTATCTTCTTACATTGCAGAAATTGTTGGTGATGATTGGCCGACCGGAAAGGCTTGCTCAAGATTTTTTATTACCATTGATGGGGAAAGTGGAAAGGTCACCGTTACTACAGACTAGTTTGTTACTTAAAAAACTATAAAATGATTGGAGAGGTAAGAAGGTATGAAATACGGATATTTTGACAACGAGAAAAGAGAGTATGTAATTACGAATCCACAGACCCCGGCACCTTGGGCGAACTACCTTGGTTCCCCGGAGTACGGCGCAATCATCTCCAACAATGCAGGGGGTTACAGCTTTGTTAAGTCCGGTGCAAACGGAAGAGTGATCCGTTATGTATTCAACAGCTTCGACCAGCCGGGACGATACATTTACCTCCGTGATAATGACAGCAGGGATTACTGGTCTGCCTCCTGGCAGCCGGTGGGCAAGGACCTTTCGGTTTACAAAAATGAATGCCGCCACGGTACGGCATACACCAGAATCGTTTCCGATTACAGTAAGATACATTCGGAAGCATTGTATTACGTTCCGCTTGGAAAGACCTATGAGGTCTGGAACCTGAAGGTTAAAAATGAAGATTCTGTTACAAGAAGGCTTACGGTAACCGGCTTTGCAGAGTTTACGAACGAAGGCTTCTATGAGCAGGACCTTGTAAATCTTCAGTATTCCCTGTTTATCACCAGAACCTTATTTGAGGGGAACCGTATCCGGCAGATGGTACATGGAAACCTTGATTCCCGTGCGGATGAGGTGAATCAGGACAATGAGAATACGACAGAGAGAATTTTTGGTAATTCAGGAGCTCAGGTATCTTCCTACTGCGGTGATAAGGAGAGCTTCCTTGGACGTTATCACAACTATGGGAATCCGGTTGGGGTAGAAAGAGGTGACCTTGGAGGAGAGCTTGCCTACAATGAGAATGCCTGTGGTGCACTTTCTGCAGTATTTGAGCTTGCTCCGGGTGAGACAAAGGAAATCGCCTTTCTTCTTGGAAGTAAGGGTAACCATGAGGCAGCTGCAATCCTGGAGAGCTACAAGAATCCGACCGCTGTTTGTGCAGCTGAATTAGAGGAGTTAATCACATACTGGCACGGGAAGCTTGAGAACTTCCAGATTAAAACTCCGTGTGAAGAGTTTGACACGATGATTAATACCTGGAATGCATACAACTGCTTCATGACGTTTATCTGGTCCAGAGCAGCGTCCTTTATCTACTGCGGTCTTCGTAACGGATACGGCTACAGAGATACCGTTCAGGATATCCAGGGAGTGATTCATCTGGCACCTGAGATGGCATTAGAGCAGATTCGTTTTATGCTTTCCGCACAGGTTGATAACGGTGCCGGACTTCCGCTTGTAAAATATACACACAACGCAGGGCATGAGGATACGCCGGATGATGCCTCCTATGTTAAGGAGACCGGACATCCGGCCTACCGTGCAGATGATGCACTCTGGCTGTTCCCGACCGTATACAAGTACATTTCCGAGTCCGGTAATTTGGATTTCATCAATGAGGTAATTCCTTATGCAAACAAGGATGAGGGAACCGTATATGATCACTTAAAGAGAGCAATTGACTTCTCCATGAACCACCTTGGACCGCACGGAATGCCGGCCGGTCTGCATGCAGACTGGAACGATTGTCTGAGACTCGGTGCAAATGGTGAGTCTACCTTTGTTGCATTCCAGTTCTATCTTGCCATGACGATTCTTCGTAAGTTTGCGGAACATAAGCAGGATACCGAATACATCAGGTATCTGGATGAGAATCAGGAAAAGCTTGCAAAGATTCTGGATCAGTGCTGGAATGAGGACCGTTTTATTCGTGGCTTCGTAGAGAATGGGGATGTTATCGGACACCGTGATGCCCCGGAAGCAAATATGTGGCTGAATCCGCAGAGCTGGGCTGTTATCAGTGGCTTTGCCTCTAAGGAGCAGGCAGATAAGGCGATGACCCAGGTGTATGAGCGTCTGAATACGGAGTACGGTGTTGTTCTTCTGGACCCGCCGTATCATGCACATGCCTTTGACGGCATGCTTGCACTTGTATATAATCCTGGCATGAAGGAGAACGGTGGTATCTTCTCCCAGACGCAGGGCTGGATTATCCTTGCAGAGGCACTTTTGGGACACGGAAACAGAGCCTTCCGGTACTACCTTGAAAACTCTCCGGCAAAGCAGAACGAGGATGCTGACAGACGTATTCTTGAGCCATACTGCTACGGACAGTTTACCGAAGGTAAGGCAAGTCCACATTTCGGACGTTCCCATGTACATTGGCTGACCGGTACCGCTTCCACCATGATGGTCGGCAGCGTTGAGGGGATTCTCGGTATGCGCCCGGATTTCTACGGTCTGCGCATCGCACCGTCCATTCCGGCAGAGTGGGACGGCTTCTCCATTGAGAAGGTGTTCCGTGGAAAGAAGCTTCACATCGTAGTGAAGAACCCGAACCATGCAGAGTCCGGCTGTGCAAAGATGCTTGTAAACGGTGTGGAGCAGAGCGACAATTACGTTCCGTTCGAGAAGATGACCGATGAGACAAACATTGAGCTGTACTTATCCTGATGAATAAGGAGCTAAGATGCCGGATGACGAAATTTTCTTTATGCGGCCGGGGCTGTAGTATTGCTTTGCTGAATTGCTAATGGAGAGTTCAAATCCCTCCGTCTCCGCTTCAGCGAGGAAGGACTTACCGGAAGGTAGGTCCTTTTTGTTTTAGCTTGGAGGGGCTGGGGAGAAGGGAGCGAGCAAATATAGGCAAGTGTGGCTATGCATGTGTAAGTATGGACGAGTAGGACATTTAGAGGTGGGAAAGTGGAAGGTGACGACACTTCTGAGACACCTAAACTGCGATTACGAAAATGCCAGATGGAAAACTTGTATGGCTGGAGATTGGCAAAGAAACGGGAGGAATGGGGTCTGCTGGGTTAAGACATATCGAGAAGCATGCAAAAGATTTTCTGGAGATTGGTATAAGTAAAGAGGAGCTGCCAGAATTTATTATGAAAGCTTTATCTGAGGGTAAGGAAGTTGGAATGCAAAACACCCGCGAAATATATGAGTTCGTATATAAAGGAAAAACACATAGAGTAGCGATAACTGTTGGAGGTAATGGATTTATTGTGGGGGCGAATCTAGCATCGTATCCGTAAGTATTTGAGCGGTCAGTGGGAGAAAATTCAAAAGTAAAGTACATTTATCTTGATGTAGACAGGAGGAATATAGAATGAAAAGTATTACTTTCATGTTAGAGTATGGATGTCTTCCAATATGGGTACGTAACGAAAGCGGAAAACTAATTTGTGCCGGTTTGCCCGAGGACTTAGTGCACCACTATGAACTGGAAGAACTTTTGAAAGAAATTTCAAAAGAGTATGATGCCTTGTATATCAATAATTCAGTTGAGTTTTCTTATCAAGGATTTCGGACCAAGGAAGATGAAACACTTTTCATTCAAAAGGTATATAGAGCCATTGAGATGCTAAAAAGTGTAGCAAATGGGAAGTATGAAATTGTGGTAGATGGAATATAATCGATTGCGTTTAATCCGATGAATTGTTGGGGATAAGCTATGATAATTGGGTTGGGAGAGTTTTAAGGCGAGCCGAAAGGTTCGCCTTAATATTACCTGCACTTACTCATATCCAGCCAAGCTTTGAATTCCACAAGAGAAATAAAAACTTCTTCGCGCAGTTTACATTTCTCACAGGCAGTTTTGCTCCATTCAGTAAATTACTTAAGAGAAAGCGGCTGGAAATGTTTAAGCGTACATTCAGTACTTGCTTATCAATATGGCAGACGGTGACTGGCATATCCATCCTAGTGTACTGGATATGTTGATGCTGATGTCAGAAGAAGTGCAATCACAATACAAACAATAATGGGCAGGGATGGTATGATACGCCATCTTCTTTTATTTTGTAAGGCACTCTGTTATTGAGCGCTTACTTTGATTGTGTTAAAGACATCACTCTTGTATCTTTGCAGATTAGTTAGAATCACGTTTGTTGGTTCTTTGTTACCACGGAGATATTTTGATGCGGACTGAATCAAAGGGGGAAGGGATGGTGAGGTGAGAGAGGAGGGCAGATTGTTATACGATAATGTATAGAATGAAAAGGTCTTGCATTAGTACGGTTTAAAGTGGAGGAAATATCCAGACAGTTTAAGACTGCCTGAATACCATTACGGGTTGAGGGAATTGCACGATATTCCCACCATTTCCTTAAATATGAATGGGACTGCCGACCGCCGAAGGGTAACAGTTCCGGAGCAAATACCTTTGAAATTTTTAAGAGCGCACCTGTTGCCAAATCAATTTGTAAAGTAGCAACCGTGTCGTTTTTATGCATGAGCGAAAAGAGACCGCTTTCCGGTTTAAAAATCATTGGGTGCTGCCTGTTCATTCTTGTTATTTCGTTATAGCATGATATGTCAATGCTTTGAAAACAAAAAAAGAGCTGCTTGCTCCAACAATTTTTCGGTGAGATATGATAAGAATAGAGAAATATTATCTTGACAAAGTAGCAAAAAACAACTATTATATACTCAGAAGATAAAAGTAGTAAATTGCTACCAAATGAAGGGGTGAGATACGTGAGACGCATACGAAACGCGAAAGGGCTGACCGAGACAGAATTTTTAAGTCAGTATGATCCCGGAAGGTACGAAAGACCGAGTGTGACAGCTGATATTTTGTTGTTTTCACTGGATCCGCAGCTGAATCATCTGAAGCTGCTGTTAATTAAACGGGAGAATCATCCGTTTATTGACTGCTTCGCATTGCCCGGTGGATTTGTTGAAATCAATGAATCCGCATATGAGGCGGCAAAGCGTGAGCTTTTGGAAGAAACAGGCCTCACAGATATTTATCTGGAACAACTCTATACGTATTCCAATCCGGAACGGGATCCGCGAATGAGAGTTATCACGGTGGCGTATATGGGACTGATTCCGTACACTGAGGCACAGGCAGGGGATGACGCATCTGATGCAAAGTGGTTTGATGTAAGTATGGACCAACGTTTTCTTACTCTGACGAATGAGGAGCTGGGAATAACCATTCAGTATT
The DNA here is from genome assembly GCA_945622055.1 of uncultured Clostridia bacterium. Classification (GTDB taxonomy): domain Bacteria; phylum Bacillota; class Clostridia; order Lachnospirales; family Lachnospiraceae; genus SIG307. Next base: position 13,430 of record CALZBV010000020.1, on the reverse strand, counting down.
CCTTAAAGACGGAGTATTTCCGGTGTGGGCGGATTACGTATGAAAATATCGTGGCAGAAGAGTTGATTTCGGAGGACAGTCTTGCATTTGATCACCATCTTGCGGTTTTAGATGGACTAAAAAGGCTTCGGAACAAGCTGGAATATACAGACCTTGCTTTTAATCTGGTAGATGAGCTGTTTACCCTTCCGGACCTTCAGCGAATCTACGAGCTGATTTTAGGGAAAAAGCTATATAAGAAAAATTTCAATGATAAGATATCGGAGAAGCTTCAGGCAACCGACACAAAGATAAAATCCATTTGTGGAGAAAAGCTGGCAACTGCATATCAATATAAGGGGAGGACAAAGCAATGAAGCTTTATACTATTATTAACAGCCTACTGGAAAATGACCTTTACAAATTCAGCATGGGACAGGTGATTTATCATCAGTTCCCGGATTACAAAACAACCTGGACCTTTAAGTGCAGAAATACGGATGTTGTGTTTACGCCGGAGATGGTAGAGGAAATCAGAGAGCAGATAAAGCACTATTGTACCCTGCGGTTTACGGAAGAGGAGCTTATGTATCTTGATGACATCAGGTGGATTAAGGGAAGCTATGTTGACTTTTTACGTCTTTGGCAGCCGAGATATGAGGACTTTACGATTACGACGGATGGTGAGAAGGGACTTACCATTGATGCATATGGTACCTGGCTGAATACCTCCATGTATGAAGTACCGACCCTTGCCATCGTAAATGAAGTATATTTCAACATGGCACACGATTATGATGCGTTGTATGCTTCCTTTGAGAAAAGGCTTTCGGAGAAAATTCATTTACTGAATAACGGAGTTTATCAGCTTGGAAATTTTTCAGAGTTTGGCCTTCGGAGAAGACTATCCGCGAAAGCACAGGAGCTTGCTGTGGCAGAGCTTAAGAAGGCGGATCCTTGCTTTGCAAATTTTGTAGGAACGTCAAATGTTTATCTTGCGAAAAAATACGGAGTTACACCGGTAGGAACGATGGCGCATGAATTTATCATGTGTGTCGGACAGGGAAATCACAAGCATAACCCGGCATATTCCAACTGGTATATGATGGATTCCTGGGTAAAGGAATACGGCATTTTAAATGGTACTGCGCTTACCGATACGATTACAACCGACTGCTTTCTCAAGGATTTCCAGCTCACGTATGCTACGCTCTTTAGCGGAGTCCGTCATGATTCGGGAGACCCTTTTGTGTGGGGAGAGAAGATGATAAAGCATTATGAGAGTCTCGGCATTGATCCAAAGACAAAAACGCTTTTATTCAGTGACTCCCTTGATTTTGAGAGGGCTACCGCACTTTATCGTTATTTTAAGGGAAAAGTAAAGATTGCCTTCGGCATCGGAACTTATATTGCCAATGATACGGATGTGCCGGCGCTTAACATTGTCATGAAGGTAACAAGATGCAATGGACAGGATGTTGCCAAAATATCTGACACCCCGGGCAAGGGTATGTGCAAAAATCCGGAGTATGTGGATTATCTGCAAAGATGTATTGACTGGCGCATGGAGCACGAATAATACTGTTTTACGCTGATCAGGTAAAAGGAGGACAAAGAGAATGAAAAAGATACTGGTTATTGTGGATATGCAGAACGATTTTCTTACCGGGGCGCTTGGCAATGCGGAGTGTCAGAAAACGATTCCTGCGGTAGCTGCGCAGGTACGCACAGGGGACTACGATAAGGTCTTTTTGACACAGGATACACATACCGCAGATTATCTGAATACCAGAGAAGGGAAAAATCTTCCGGTAGAGCATTGCATCGAAGGAACAGAGGGCTGGAAGGTGAATGCAGAGGTTCTTTCTGCAGTTGACGAGGTATATGGTACGGCTTCTGAGAAGGTAAGCATTCTTACGAAGCCAACCTTTGGAAGTGTGACGCTTGCTAAGGAGCTGGAAGCTTTTTATGAGAAGGATAAGGATTTACACATTGATTTTGTCGGAGTATGTACCGGAATCTGTGTAATCAGCAATGTGATGCTTGCAAAGGCCTATTGCCCTGAGGCGGAGCTTCGTGTGCTTTCAGACGCCTGCGCCTGTGTAACAACGCAGTCGCATGTACAGGCGCTTGAAGCTATGAAGCTGTGTCAGGTTCTGGTGGAGTAATCCGGAGGATTTTGTAAAGTACATTGAAACAGATGAAAGAATCAAAAGAAACGGTGATAGCATGGAGCATTTTATACAGTTTGAAAATGTCGGAAAAACATATATTTCCGGCGAAGTAAAGGTAAAGGCACTGGAGCATGTGAATTTTACCATTGAAAAGGGCGAGATTTGTGTCATCGTCGGTCCCTCCGGTGCAGGAAAAACAACGCTTTTAAATATCCTCGGCGGCATGGATAAGCTGAGCGAAGGAAAGATATTTTTAGAGGGAACGGAGATTTCTGCGTTTTCGAAACGGGAGCTGACGGCGTATCGACGTCATGATGTAGGCTTTGTATTTCAGTTTTATAATCTGATACAGAATCTGAATGCCCTTGAAAATGTCGAGCTGGCGTCGCAGATTTGCAAAAATCCACTGGATGCTTCCGAGGTAATGGAGCGCGTCGGACTTGGAGAGCGTAAGAAGAATTTTCCGTCGCAGCTATCCGGAGGTGAGCAACAGAGAGTTGCAATCGCGAGAGCACTTGCGAAGAATCCAAAGCTTTTGCTCTGTGATGAGCCGACCGGTGCACTGGATTACGTGACCGGAAAACAGATTTTAAAGCTCCTGCAGGATACGGCGAGACAGACGAAGATGACGGTTATCATTATTACCCACAACAGCGCCCTGACGGCGATGGCAGACCGGGTGATTAAGGTAAAAAATGGAACAGTAGTGGAAGAAACACGGAATGAAACCCCAATTCCGGTGGAAGAGATTTCCTGGTAGGTAAAAGATATGATTTATAAGAATACAATACGACAAATACGTGGCTCTCTCGGAAGGTTTCTGGCTATCTTTGCGATTGTAGCCCTGGGAGTGGGATTTTTTGCAGGACTTCGGGTATCAGAGGAAGCTTTCCGTAAAACGGGGGAAGAGTACTTTGAAGAATTGAAGCTTTACGACTTCCGGCTGGTCAGTACCCTTGGTCTGACGGAACAGGATGTAACTGAGATTTTGAAGCTTTCCGAGGTGGAGCATGCTGCCGGCTCCGTAAGCAGTGATGTGATCATCCGGGATTTGGACGGCTCAAACGGAGTGTTACATACGCATTCTGTAATTTCCGGGATTAACTGTCTGGATGTAAAGGCAGGAAGACTTCCTGCGGCAGCGGATGAATGTGTGCTGGATGCACGCAAATATTCGGAGGATAAGATTGGGGGCTATCTGGAGCTTTCTTCGGAAAATAGTGAAGAAACGTTTTCAAGGTTCAAATATGATAAATATAAGGTGGTCGGCATCGTAAATTCTCCCTATTATGCAAATTTTGAGCGGGGCTCCAGCAGTCTCGGTGCAGTAGCCGGCTTTGCTTACTTAACCCCGGAGGGGTATACGGTCGATTATTATACGGAGATTTTTCTGAGACTAAAACAACGGCATACGCTTTATTCGGAGGAAGAAAAGGCGTACAGTGAGGCTTGTGAGCCGGTGCTGGAAGAAAGGCTTTCCGAATGCGCTGCGAACCGCTATGAAGAGCTAAAGGAAGAACTGAAGAAAGAACTGCTGTCATCACTGCCTCCAGCCACAGAAGAAAGCCTGGGACAGGGAATGCCGGAAGTTACGATACCGGACGGAATGCTTCCGGAGCCTTCGGTTTATGTACTGGGACGCTCCACGAATGTCGGTTATGTGGGGCTGGAAAATGATTCCGGCATCGTGTCGGGAATCTCAAAGGTATTTCCGGTATTCTTCTTTATCGTTGCAGCCCTTGTTTGTGTAACAACGATGACAAGAATGGTAGAGGAGCAGCGTGTACAAAACGGAACCCTAAAGGCGCTTGGCTACAGTGATTTGGCAATTGCGGGACAATATCTCTTTTATTCGGGTTCTGCGTCTTTTTCCGGTTGCGTGGCAGGTTTTTTTGTCGGTTCCAGGTATCTGCCCATGGTAATCTGGGAAATCTATCATATCATGTATACGATTGAGCGCCCGATTGTATATCTTCTTGATTTTAAGTTGTTTGCATTTTGTACGATACTGTTTTTAATCGCAGCACTTGGTGCAACCTGGTTTGCTGCGGCAGGAGATTTGCGGGAGGCAGCTGCAGAGCTGATCCGGCCAAAGGCTCCGCAGCCCGGGAAACGGGTATTTCTCGAGCGGATTGATGTAATCTGGAAGCATCTGAAGTTTTTGCATAAGGTTTCCATCCGGAACATCTTTTTGTTCAAGAAACGTATGTTTATGATGATTGTCGGAGTAGGAGGCTGTACGGCACTTTTGCTGACCGGATTTGGAATTCGTGATTCCATTCAGCCGATTGTGGATTATCAGTATAACGAGATTCATGTTTATGATTTGGCGGTTTCGTTTTTAGAGCCACAGAGTCCGGAGGCACAGGAGAGATTTCTGGCAAACCATGCAACCGATATTGGGAACTATTCCTTTGCACATACGGAAACAATGGAGCTTATGACAAACGGTTCGTCCGATTCGGTGCTTTTGGTAGCAGCTAAGGAGCTGGGACCAACGCTTATCCGGTTACAGAACGGGTCAGAGAGCTATGACTGGCCGAAAAAGGACGAGGTTATTCTGGATTATCGTCTTGCAAGGGCAAACGACATTTCGATAGGTGACGTAGTGGAATTCCGGGATTCTGAGTTTCATACACTGACTTTAAAGGTGGTTGGTATTTTTGACAACTACATCCGCGATTACGCCTATATTTGTGAAGAAACCTACGAAACCCAGCTGGAAACCGAGCTGGAAATCAACACTGCTTACATGAATCTTTCCGAAGGTACGGATGCGACTGAAGCAGTATCGAAGCTTTTAGGTGATGACGCTGTTGCTTCTGTAGATGCTACAGAGGATCAGATAGAGATGATTGGTAACATGCTGTCTTCACTTGATTACGTAATTTTAATTGTTCTGGTTTGTGCCGGAGCGCTGGCCTTTATCGTAATCTATAACCTGACGAATATCAGTATCCGGGAACGGATTCGGGAGATAGCAACGATTAAGGTGCTTGGCTTTTATGAGGGTGAAACGGCCGCTTACGTATTTCGTGAAAACCTGATTTTAACACTGATTAGTTCTTTGGCAGGGCTTCCGATGGGAGTTGCGCTGCATCGTTATGTAATGGCGCAAATCAAAATCAAATCCATGTATTTTGGGCACAGAATTCTTCCAATGAGCTATGTGTGGGCACCGGTAATTACTTTTTTGTTTGCGGTGCTGGTAGACATTTTTATGTACTTTAGTCTGAAGAAAATCAATATGACAGAGTCATTAAAATCAATTGATTAAGTCAGGTTTCACCAACACCAGGGAGAGAGGGAGAGAAAATGAAAAAAGAGTCGCTTATGAAAACAAAAGATCTCCGGATAATCCGTCTGTCGGATCGTCCGGAGTTAAAGGAACGTATGGCACAGTGGTTTCATGAAAAATGGGGCATTCCGCTGGAAGCTTATCAGGAGAGCATGACGGCAACGGTTCGTCTGCGCATGATTGTTCCGCAATGGTACGTTGCGATGGCAGGGGATACGATTGTGGGTGGTCTTGGTGTCATTGAAAATGACTTCCATGAGAGAAAGGACCTTACGCCAAATGTTTGTGCAGTTTATGTGGAAAAGCCGTACCGTGGTCGAGGCATTGCCGGAAGGCTTCTAAACTGTGTCTGTGAGGACATGAAGGAGGCGAGAATTCAGACGCTTTATCTTGTGACAGACCACACCGGCTTTTATGAAAAGTATGGCTGGGAGTTTCTTTGTATGGTAAAGGAAGAGGGCTCTGACGAAGAGGGAAGAATGTACATTCACAGGTAAATGAGACTTTACTCAAAATATCAAAAAAACACCATTGGTCTATGCTATACTAAAGATACAATCGATTGTAGAAAAGGACGAGGCAGAAGGTGGTGAGACAATGAACAATCTGGAATTACTTGCGGCAGCGTTGGAATATGTAGAATTGCATCTTAGAGATGAGCTTCGCACGGAGGAGGTTGCAAGGGCCTGTTTTTGCTCAAAGTCGACACTGGAGAAGCTGTTTCGTTGCGTGAACCATATTTCCGTAAGGGATTATATGGTGCGCAGAAGAATGACGCTGGCAGCGAAGGCGCTTGTGGAACAACCGAAGAGCAGTATTCTGGAGATTGCCGTGATGTACGGCTATTCCAGTCACGAGGCTTTTACGAGAGCGTTCACACAGGTATGGAACTGTTCACCTTCCAAGTACCGGGAAAAGTCCCGGTCGGTGGAGCTTTTCCCAAGGCTTGATTCGACCTTGGAGACAGGAGAGTATATTATGGCACATAGAAATTTTGATATCAGTGAGATGTATGACCTTTTTCAGAAAAGAAGAGACTGTTACTTTGTTTGTTGCGATATCTGCAATCTGATTCCGATTAATGCAATCAGTCATAAGGCAGGAGACCTTGCAATTCTTGAGAGTATGAAGCGCATGGAAGAGGTTGCGGATGATGAGGACATTATCTTCCGGATTGGCGGAGATGAGTTTGCGATGCTGACGAACAGCACCGAGGAGGCCTATGCACTTTCGATTGCATCGAAGCTTCTTTCCAAAAACGGAGAGTGCTTTACTTATGAGGATAAGCAGATTCCGCTTAATTTATATGTCGGTACCATCAAATTAGGCGATAAGATGATGCGTTATCAGGAGCTGTTTGATGAGCTTCAGCAGACCATTCAGATGGAAAAGAAAAAGGCAGATGCCATGAAGGAAGCAGCAAAAAAATAACAGCTCCTTTGAACCCGGAAAAAAGCACCCTGCAGGGAGAAAAACCTGCGGTGTGTTTTTTTCTTTATGTTTTGGAAAAAAGAGAGGGGGGTGCAGTTTGAAGCCGGTAAATATTTTTGCCCTTACACGAACGGGAAAGTCCAAATCGATACGCAGGCTGGAAAAGCAGATGTCGGAAAGAAATTATCCACTGCGCGTGAAGGAGTGGGAGACGGAAGGCCTGCGGATACTGTCCGAGAAGCTTTTTGAGACAACGGGAGAATATGAAAAACTGTATTTCTACTATTCGTTTCAGATTCCGAGGCTCGGAAAGGAATTTGATCTGCTTCAGATTACAGAGGAGCGTGTGATCAACATCGAACTGAAAAGCGGGGAGGTTTCGGATGAAAAGGTGAGAAATCAGCTGCGCCTGAACCGGCAATACCTTGCCATGCTCGGAAAGACCATTCATTCCTATACCTTTATCAGCAGTGAAAACCGTCTTGTCCGGCTTACCAAGGGCGGACGGCTGGTGAAAGCGCAGTGGGAGGAGCTGGGAAATGATCTGAAAGAGAAAGCAGAGTGCTATACCAAAGAGGTGGAAGCACTGTTTCGAGAGGACAAATATCTGATTTCACCGCTGACCGACCCGGACCGTTTCCTTCGCAGGGATTACTTTCTTACTTCACAGCAGAGAGATATCCGGGGGAAAATATTGAAAAGCATTGCGGAAGCTCAGGGGCTATTCCAAGGCTTTACGGGGCTTCCGGGCACCGGAAAAACATTGCTGCTTTACGATATTGCCATGCAGCTTTCCAAATACGAAAAGGTGTGTGTACTCCATTTCGGCACTTTTCCGTCGGAGCTTAGGCGTCTGAATGCTCTGCTGAAACGAATTGATTTTTATTTCTGCCGGAAAGAAGAGTCAAAGGAGGAGCTGTACCAAAAGCTTTCCGGTTACTCCGCAATCTGTGTGGATGAGGGACACCGGATGTATCCGGAGGCAATTTCCTGGCTGGCGGAATACGCAGGAGAACAGCACATCCCCGTGATTTTTTCCTATGACCTGGAAGAGGCAATCTGCCCTGCAGAACGGGACAGGAATCCGGCAGCAGACATCGAACGGCTGCCGGGGTATGTGAAATATCGTCTGACGAACCGAATCCGGACAAATTCAGAGCTTTCCTCGTTTGTCCAAACGATGATGCAGACGTCGCGCGGGTGCTGGAGAAAAGAGTTTCATTCGGTTTCGGTTACCTACGCAAATGACCCGGCGGAGGCAGAGGTGTTCTTAGAGAATTTTCAAAAAAACGGATACGTTTTCATTGACTCTGACAAAGCCTTCTGTAAGGAATTTGAACGGGTTGTCATGCTGGTGGAGGAGTCTTTTTACTACGATGCAGAGGGGTATCTGCGCGCCCAAAACGAACCCGGCTCTGAGTCTGCCGTGCGTACTCTGTTTCATGGGCTTTGCCGCGCAAAAAGCGGTCTTGCCATTGTAATCAGGGACAATGAGGCGGTGCTTGAGAAGGTGCTTGAGATTTTGCAGGGGAGGGAGTGAAGCAGACACTCCTGCAGCGTTTATCTGCTTCACTGGTCACACCTGCAAACAGCAAAGGACTAATATATCTTCAATTTTCCGCTTTCCGGTGTCGGAGTCGGTAAAGGCATCGTGACGCCTTCTTTCAAATGCTGTCTTCCCTCATGGTCCATCTCATAATCCCTGGTATAAATCAGTTCAGAAATCGGCACAATGGTAAAGCCCTGTTCCCGGAGTCCGCAAATGATTGCCTCCAGCGCAGCCGGAGTATATTTTGCGCCGTTATGCATCAGGATAATGGAGCCGTTTCCAAGATGCTTGTGTTTTAGCACGGTTTTGATGATAGATTCCGTGCCGTAGTCTTTCCAGTCCAGAGAGTCCACATCCCATTGCACACAGTGATAACCAAGCTCATTGGTAACCGTAACGAGTGTGTTGTTGTAATCGCCGTAGGGCGGACGAAACAGCGTCATTTCTACACCGGTAAGTTCTTTTACACGGTTATGTACCTTCTCAAGCTCCGTACGGCATTGGTCGGCGGAAAGCTTTGACATTTGTTTATGATTTTCACTGTGATTTCCGAGGTCGTGCCCAGCGGCGTGGATTGCTTTGACATCGTCGGGATATTTGCGCACCCATTCACCTGTCATGAAAAAGGTCACATGGACATCGTTTTTGGCAAGGATATCCAGAATATTTCTCGTATCCTCATTCCCCCAGGCTGCATCAAAGCTGAGTGCAACCTTTTTTTCTTCGGTTTTTACACAGTAAATCGGAAGCTTTTTTGTTGTGGCTGCGGTTTCGCGAATGGAAGTGGCGGTACGTGTTGCAGCAAAGAGAAAGAAAGCCAGGGTAAAGAGAAGAAGACCATACCGGACGGTACGGTAGATTTTTTCATTTTGCTCCATGATTGGTTCCGGTTAATTTCTTAGTGATAATGTATGGCGGTGGGAAGAGAAAAATGCCTGGGTGGGACTGTTAGGATTGTTTTATCCACCAAAATAATGTAAAATTAGAAAATAAATGGTGGTTTATGTACTTAGGGCTTGCTATCGCGCCAGCGACTTGGTACAATGAAAACGTAGTGATCTGGCCGGTTCGCAGAATTGTTACAATCGGTCATGACTCCGGTGTGGTACAGACGATTGTGGAGGCTGTTACCGGAAGACATGCACTGTTTTTCAAAATCACGACCGACTATACCGGCTGGATGGGAGAAATGTTTAAGGGCAGAACTTTATTTGAACTGCGTAATTTTGTGTTTGGAAAATAAGGCGAAAATACCTGGAAGAAACAGGAAATTGCATAACAAAAGGGATACCGATGAAAGCAAAAAAGAAAAAAAGAAATATCTGGTTACTGCTATGCTTGCAATTGTGCTTGCAGGTATTGTGACAGGGTTTTCTATGAACGGAATTTTTGAAACCGTAGAAAATATAGCTGAGGACAGGCTGTATCAGCGGACTGCCCGGGTGCCGGACGATATCAAGATTATTATGGTGGATGAGAAAACATTGGGACGTTTAGGACCATATAACGACTGGGATCGAAGTTTTTTTGCAAAACTTTTGGAAATATTGAATGAAAGTGAAGAGACGGCACCGAAGGTCATTGGTCTGGATTTTGTTTTTAGTGGAAGCGATGGTACCGAGGCAGATGAGGCACTTGTAAAAAGTGCAGGAAAATACAAAAATGTCGTAGCTGCCTCCACGATAGAATTTGACCGTTACACAACTCAGGAGAATGGAACATACGGCAAGGTCGCCTATATTTGTGGAGAAGAAAAGCCATTTGAGGCACTGGCTGCAGTCGTTGATACCGGATTTACCAATGCAATCTTTGACCCGGACGGGGTTATCCGGCGCACCTATACAACACTCACCTCGTACTATTTTGATGAGGTATCTGTCTATGATTCCTTTGCTTACAAAATTGTTGCGAAGACAGGCAGGAAAATGGATTACGATTCGGAAATTGAGATTGCCTTTACGGGGAAACCGGGAGATTTTGAAGCGATTTCCATGGCAGATGTGCTGGATGGAGCAGTGCCTTCCGGGTATTTTAAGGATTGTATCGTATTAATTGGTGCATTTGCAGAGGGAATGATGGATGCGTACCGCGTTCCGGTTGATTATTCTGCCGAGATGTATGGTGTGGAGCTGCAGGCCAATATCATTGATGCGCTTTTGCATGGCAGGGTGATTTATGAGGTGAACGAATACCTTCAGCTTTTTCTTATTTTTGCGATTGTTGCACTGTATGCATTTTATGCATGTAACACAAGACTCAGGAACAGTATTATCGTCATGCCGGTCGTTGGGATTGCGTATTTTACCGGTGTGGAAGCTGTATTTCGGATAACTTCACATAAGATGAATCTTCTGGCTGTGCCGGTTGGCATCGTGCTTTCATTTTGGATATCATTTTTGTACCGCCATTTTGAAATGCAGAAGGAGCGGATGCTTGAAATGCAAGGTATGCTTTTTTCTATGGCAGAGGCAATGGCAGCGGCAATTGAAGGAAGAACGCCGTACAATGCAAACCATACGAAAAATGTGGCAAGACGTTGTGTTGAGATGCTTGATTATATCAATGCAAAACACCGGAAAAAGGAAACCGGGCTTTTCTTCACAAAAGAAGATAAGCAGCAGCTTTATCTTGCGGCAATGCTTCATGATGTCGGAAAAATGGATGTACCGCTTGAGGTAATGGACAAGCCGACAAAGCTGGGAAACCGGGAGAAGACCGTACGTGACCGGCTTGAGAAGATTGCTCTTTGGATTGAACTTGATGCCCGAAACGGTCTGGTTTCAAGGGAGAATGCTCAGGAGAAAAAGGCAAAAATACAGGCATTTCTTGACAGTCTTGAGGCGATTAACTGTGGCCGGTCACTTCGGGAGGAAGAGTGGCAGCTGGTAAATGAAATTGCTGAGAGCCGATATATTGGTCCGGATGGTCAGGAGACGGCATATCTTACGGTGGAAGAGAATGATGACCTGCACATTAAGGCAGGTACGCTTTCTGAACGCGAGCGACAGCTCATGCAAAGTCATGTAACCTATACGGAGAAAATTCTCTCTCATATACAGTTTGGAGAACAGTTTAAGAATGTGCGTGCCATGGCAGCAAATCACCATGAGCTGTTAAACGGCAGAGGATATCCGAAGGGACTCGGAGAAAAGGAGCTCGATACGATGACCAGAATCCTTACGATAATGGATATCTACGATTCCCTTATAGCAGAGGACAGACCGTATAAAAAACCAAAATCGGTAAAAGAGGCGTTTGAGATATTAGAGGAGGAAGCAGGGGACGGAAGGATTGATAAAGAGCTTTTAGGGATAGCAAAGGAACTATATTTGGATGAGGAAATGAAGAATGGAAACGAAAAAGAGTAAAAAGAAAATCTTAGTACTGCTGGGTGTGACAGCTGCTTTGGCAGTAATTGCAATTGTTACAGCGGTTGTAATGCTTTTTGGAAAAAATAAGGAAGAAGAGCAGGAATACCGCCTGATTAAGGTGGCTGCTTTTTCCGGCAGGGTTATGCTTACCCGAAATGATAAGGAAGATGATGTTTTTGAAGGAATGAAGCTTAAGTCGAAGGACATGATAACGACACATGCGAATGCAAGTGTTGAGCTCCTTGTGGATTCGGATAAGTACATTATGGCAGAGGAAAACACCTGTTTTTCTATCACCTCAAAGGGAGATAAGAAAAACGGTAAGTTTACGATAAAGCTTGAGTACGGTACCACACTGGTTGAGATTGACAATAAGCTGAATGAAGGTTCAAAATTTGAGGTACATACACCAAATGCCATTACCGCAGTGCGCGGTACGACCTTTAATGTTACCTATGATAAGGAAGCGCATGTAACGGAGGTTGCGGTAGAAAAGGGTATGGTAGAGGTTTCCACGGATACCGAAACCGGAATGGTGGAAGCAGGAAATACAATCTTTGTTCAGAATAATGGAACGTTGACAAGGGAACGTCCGGATACCTTCTGGGACGAAGGAGTAACGAAGGGAAGGTGGCCGATTCCGGAATATACGGACGAAATTGCAATCTATATGTCAAATGTGTCTATGTGGGAGCTTGAGAAGGATTTTGGTGTAAAACAGCTGAAAGACTGGGTTTTGGTCAGGGCAGAATCCGAAGACGGTATTGCATTTTCCAGAGAGGATGTCTTTCTTTTTTATGGAATAGCAGATGAACGCGAATACAAAGAAGAATTGGGAAAAACGAAGAGCGGTGCGAGCGAATATCAGGCAAAGTACCTTACCAATAAGGACGGGGAATCAGTGACTATGATTGCAAGGCGTTCTTCTGCCCCGGACAAGATATATCAGGCAGATTATTATCTAAAGCGTGAGGATGGATATTATTTCCATATTTCAATTCGGGATGGCAGTAAAGAGAGCGAGGATGTTGTTGATTATGAACGATATGTGGCACTTACCAGTAAATGTTATTTCGTTTGGGATGTAAAGAAAAACGGGACAGAGGAAGCTGCCGCAAGAGAGGTTTCGGCGAAGGAGTATATGACACTGTTTCGCGGAGAGCCGAATGCAATTAAGCTGAATTTTCTTCTGTCTGTTGTACAAAGCAGCCTTACAAGCGGAAACACAAGCTATGTAAAGACGGCACTGAATAAGATATACTACAATCAAAATAATCCGGACTGTTATTCGAGAGTAATCAGAACGGATGGCGGAAGCGATTATGAAATTGCTGAGCTCAATACACTGTTTTCTGCAATTACAGACGATACCATTAATGAAACCAATATTCCGCCAATTTCCAGAATCGATGAGGAATATTTGGTGTATCAGCCATGCACGGCAACAGAGGCCGGTTCAACGACTGTAACCATTGAAAAAGTGACACTGGATGAAAAGGCGAAGCTGGTTGTGGAGTATTCCTTCCGCACGAACTACGGAAGCAGTGGTAAAACAGGAGAGACCGGAACCACCAAAGCGTACTTTAAGAAGGATTCGGATGGAAGGTATGTTCTGGATGATGCGGAGG
>CALZBV010000019.1 GCA_945622055.1 uncultured Clostridia bacterium | reverse complement strand
GTATATGCTTATGCTTTGTTTTACGGATTGGAACTATCGGACAAACGTTCATAGAAGGTACGCAGATCCTCGTCCTTTAAAAGTGCTTCCTCCATTGCCTGATTGGTTTCCTCTGCAAGCTTTTGCACGAGCGGCGTCTGGATGATTGCATTCGTGAAAGCCTCTGTTTCTTTGGAAATCACACCAAGGTAGATGTATGGGGTATTGGTATATTGGTCCAGGTGAATGTAATAGCTGTCAACACATGGAGCAGGCGTGTCGATTAAAACAAGCTTTTCTGCGTAGGTCACAATAGCAACGTAATCGATTTCATTGATTCCCCGGAACAATGTGAGCTTGTAGTTGTCAAAGTGCTCGGTGTAATGATATCTGGATTGCAGATAATCCAGATCCAGGAACGAAGAATTTTTGACATTTTTCTTCAATAGCTCTTCATTTCCGTCCAGACAGGCGTTGTGGTATCTTTGGATTAAGGAAAGAACGGAACGGTTCATAACAGTGTCGGTCTGTCTTGCCATAATCAGCGCTTCTTCCGTGTCCGGCTGTAGTGCTTCGTTGAAGATTTTGTATGCTTCGTCAGCAGTCTTTACGAGATAAAACTCGGTAAATAACGGGAGAGCCGAACGGGAGTCGGAATACTCTGCGGTGTAGCTCGCATAAACAACCAGCTCCAGTTCATTGATTCCGGGACGGTAAAACAGGGTAAGGTCAGAAATCCGGGATACACCGTCGGCATCGTTTTCCATACGGGAGGAATTTAACATGGCTGTGTCTGTAACGAATGCAGCTGCACCGGAGACATCATTTGCGTAATAGGCGTTCAGATAACCGGAAATGAGGGCCTGAACCGTCTCATCGGTTACCGGAGTAAGGGTATCGGTCAGTAAAGGTACCAAAGCTTCGGTTGGAGTAGGAGCCGGAGTTGCAATCGGAAGCTTTGTATTCTCCAGACTGCCGGAAGGTGTCGGCGTGTCAGAGTCAGACGAATTGGTAAAAGAAAGGTCCGGGACCGGCGTCGGGGTAGTAGCCTCTGCCGGGATGTGTCCGGATACCGGCGTAAATCTCGGACCAATCAAAAGCGTCAGTCCGGCAACCAGAGAAGCGCCATAGATTCCGGCAATACTTTTTCTGAACTTCATGAAAACACCTCCTAAATGTCATAACCGTGTATTATCATATCAAAAAAAATTCAGAAAAGCAACTGTTTCTACTTGACCAAAACAGACAAAGTGTATATAATGAGTGTATTGCATCTGTAGCTCAGTGGATAGAGCAATGGTTTCCGGAACCATGTTAGCGGGGGTTCGAGTCCCTTCAGATGCATTTTTTGTCACGTTTGCCGGGAGGGCAGTACGGATTAGCTTTCTTTTGCAGATGTTGGCAGAAGGGAGCTTTTTTTTTGAGCAGTCTTATGGGAATGCGGAGCATGCGGCAAGGGAGCACAGGAATAGGAGAAAGGATAGAATTATGACGGCGAAGACAAAGAAATTTGCAGCGGACGATATGGCAGAGGGAGTGCGTATCAATAAGTATCTTGCGGATGCGGGCGTGTGCTCCAGACGTGCGGCAGATACGTATGTGGAAGAAGGAAAGGTGTTTATTGACGGCAGACGTGCGGTTTCCGGGGACAGGGTACTTCCCGGCGCAAAGGTTGTTTTTAACGGAAAAGAGCTTACGAAGGAAGAACAGCTGGTACTGCTTGCACTAAACAAGCCGAGAGGAATCGTTTGTACGAGTGATACCAGAGAACCGGATAATGTGGTGGATTTTGTAAATTACGGAAAACGCATTTACCCGATTGGACGTCTGGACAAGGATTCCGAGGGTCTGCTTCTTATGACAAATGACGGTGATATCGTAAACAAGATATTGCGTGCCGGCAATTACCACGAAAAGGAATATATTGTAAAAGTAAACAAGATGCTTACGAAGGAGTTTTTACAGGGAATGTCCGGAGGTGTCCCGATTCTGGATACGGTTACGAGACCATGTAAAATCGAGGCACTTGACAAATACCGCTTTAAGATTATTCTGACGCAGGGATTAAATCGTCAGATTCGCCGAATGTGCGAGTATTTTGGGTATCGTGTGGTACACTTACAGAGAGTGCGTATTATGAATATTACACTTGGACATTTAAAGGTCGGAGATTATCGTAAGCTTACACCTGCGGAAATCGAAGGCCTAAAGAAGCTTCTTAAGAATTCCTCAAATGCACCGGTACTGCATGACCCGACGAAAACGAAGGCAAGCGTGACATATGCACAGCCGAGGACGAATCAGCAGGCGGTGGCAGGAAATAAGAAAGGTGGAACGTATGGAAGAGCATGACAGACAGTTGGAACGAATGAAGGAGCTGCACAAAATACTAAAGGAAGCTTCGCGTGCGTACTACCAGGAAAATGCAGAGATTATGAGTAACTACGAGTATGATGCGCTGTACGACGAGCTTTGTGCACTGGAAAAGGAAACAGGAATTGTGCTTGCAGACAGTCCTACCGTAAAGGTGGGCTATGAGATTGTCAGTGAGCTTCCAAAGGAGAGACATGCATCGCCGATGCTTTCGCTTGATAAAACAAAGGAGCGTGAGGCACTTGTATCATGGTTAAATGGGCGTGCCGGTGTATTGTCCTGGAAGCTGGACGGTCTCACGAATGTGCTTACGTACCGGAACGGTGTACTGGAAAAGGCAGTGACCAGAGGAAACGGAGAAATCGGGGAAATTATCACGAACAATGTAAAGGTGTATAAAAATGTTCCGCTTACCATTCCGTATCAGGGAGAGCTTACGGTACGCGGCGAGGCAATCATTACGTATTCCGAATTTGACCGCATTAATTCCGAGATTGCCGATGCTGAAGCCAGATACAAGAACCCGCGGAATCTCTGCAGTGGTTCGGTCCGTCAGCAAAACAACGAGATTACGGCGCAGCGGAATGTACAGTTTTATGCATATACGCTTGTTATGGCGGAGCCGGATCCGGGGTTTGCAACGCGTTGTGAGCAGATGGAATTTTTGAAAAAGCAGGGCTTTACCTGTGTAGAATATAAAAAGGTTACGCCGGAAACCATTGTGTCTGAAATCGGGAGGATGGAAGAAGAACTTCCAAAGAATGATTTCCCGTCGGATGGACTTGTGCTGACGTTTGATGAGATTGCGTATGCGAACAGTCTGGGAAGAACCGCGAAGTTTCCGCGGGATTCCATTGCATTTAAGTGGGCAGATGAAACGGCGCAGACAACACTGCTTGAGATTGAGTGGAGTGCGTCAAGAACCGGACTGATTAATCCGGTTGCCATCTTTTCCCCGGTGGAGCTGGAGGGAACGAGCGTATCCCGTGCCAGTATTCATAACGTCAGTATAATGGAAAGCCTCGGATTGGGCGTGGGAGATACGATTGAGGTATACAAGGCCAATATGATTATTCCGCAGATTGCGGCAAATCTGACCAAAAGTAAATCGGCAAAGCCGCCAAAGTATTGTCCGGTCTGTAAGGCGGAGACAGTACTTCGGGAGGAAAATGAAGTAAAGTCCCTGTATTGCCCGAACGCAGCCTGTCCGGCAAAGCAGGTAAAGTCGATTGCACATTTCGTAACAAGAGATGCCATGAACATCGATGGGTTGTCAGAGGCGACGATTGAGAAATTCTTAAGTGAGAAGATCATCAGTTCGGCAGCGGATTTATTCCGAATCAGCGAACATAAGGAGCAGATTGTTACCCTGGAGGGCTTTGGAGAAAAATCCTATGCAAAGCTTTTTGAGGCTGTCGAAGCAGCGAAAAAGACAACGCCGGCACGGGTTTTGTATGCGATTGGAGTCCCGAATATCGGTCTTTCCACGGCAAAGCTGATATGCAGAGTTTTTGGAGAAGACCTGCATGCAGTGATGAATGCTACTTTGGAACAGCTGGTTACGGTGGACGGTGTAGGTGAAGTGATTGCAGAAGGGATGGTTTCGTATTTTCAGAATCCGGAGAACCGGCAAAAAGTCGAAGAATTGATTTCTATTTTAACAATTGAAAAGCCGGAGTCGGTTTCTGCGTCTCCGATATCCGGAAAAACGTTTGTAATTACCGGAAAGGTGGAACAGTTTAAGGACCGTTCCGCATTAAAAACGTATATTGAAGAACGTGGCGGACGGGTAACCGGAAGTGTAAGTGAAAAAACGGATTATCTGATTAACAATGATGCACTGTCCCAGTCGGCAAAAAACAAGAAAGCGAAGGAGCTTGGGGTAACGGTTATCACGGAAGAGGATTTTATGAAATTAGCGGAAAGTGAGGAATAGGTATGCCTGTTAAAGTAAATAATGACCTGCCGGTAAAGAAATTGCTGGAGGAAGAAAATATTTTTGTTATGGACGAAAGCCGTGCAATGAGCCAGGACATTCGAATCGCCATATTAAATCTGATGCCGCTGAAGGAGGATACGGAGCTGCAGATTCTGCGCAGTCTTTCCAACACGCCGCTGCAGGTGGAGATTACGTTTTTAACAACGAAAAGCTACATCGGAAAAAATACGCCGGTCAGTCATCTGGAGCAGTTTTACCAGACGTTTGACGATGTAAAGGACAAGAAGTTCGACGGTCTGATTATTACCGGTGCGCCGGTGGAAACGATGGAGTTTGAAGAGGTCGTATACTGGGACGAGCTGACGCAGATTATGGACTGGTCGGACAAAAACGTCACGTCCACGCTTCATATCTGCTGGGGGGCACAGGCTGGTTTGTATTACCGTTACGGGGTGCATAAGGAATTGCTTCCGAAAAAGCTTTCCGGTGTATACCGTCACCATGTATTGAACCGTAAGGAGCCTTTGGTTCGCGGGTTTGACGATGTATTTTATGCTCCGCATTCCCGTTATACCGGTATTTCCAAGGAAGATGTGGAAAAGAGCGGCGCATTTACGATTCTGGCAGAAAGTGATGAGGCAGGCTATTTTATTTTGCTTGCCAGAGGAGGAAAGCACATTTTCGTAACGGGACACCCGGAATATGACCGTGTTACGCTTGATAAGGAATATAAGCGGGATGTGGATAAGGGAATCAACCCTGAGCTTCCGGTCAATTACTATCCGGAGGATGACCCGGAGAAAAAGCCGTTGCTGCTCTGGCGTTCCCATGCCAATGCACTATACAGCAACTGGCTGAACTATTACGTATATCAGATTACACCGTATAATTTATAAGAAATACAGGGGGATTCATGAAGGACGAGGACCAGCTCTATTTGTTTTTTCGGGAACTGAACCGGTTTTCGGTAGCGGGGAAGCTGACCCACGCCGGAATGGAGGAGCTTTTGCAGCCTCTTTCCGTGTTGAATGAAAAGAATCAGGACGAATATGCAAAGGAAATGCGGTCCGTGATAAAAACGAGTGCGGATGAGCAGGAAATGCTGCTTCGAAGTAAGCTTTGCCTTCAGATGATTGCCGAGGAGGCGGTCATGGATACAACGGTGAAAAAGAAAGAGACTGAGCGGGAAAAGGCAATGCAGAGCATCGAAACGGCGGAAGCGGTATCGGAAACGAAAGGAAGTGTTTACCTGACCGGTTTTTCACTTCCGGTGGACGAAGAGGAGCGACTGCTTTGGGAGCTTTCAGAGTATAACGGCGGTTGCTTTGGATATGTGGACAATGCATATCCGTGCGGGATATTTGGCGAAAAGCAGTTAAAGCAGCTTAGCTTTTCGGCAATCACCATTTTGTACGGAGGAAACGGTTCGGGAAAGAGTACGCTGCTGAACCTGATTGCCAATCGGCTTAAGCTTAACCGTGTTGCACCTTATAATTCCGGAGAAATGTTTGACCGGTACCGTGATGCCTGTACGTATTCCCTTGGAACCGATGAGGAGGGCTTTCCGAGAAGAATTCCGTCCGGAAGCCGTATTATTACAAGTGATGATGTATTCGACTATATGCTCACGATGCGAACCCGGAACGATGAAATCAGCGAGAATAAGCAGACTGCAAGAGAGGACTATGCACGTCTGAAGTATGGTGAAAATGTAAAATTCCGCAGCATGGACGATTATGAGGCTCTGCGTCTTCAGGTGCAGGCACGTTCGAAGTCGGTCAGCCGTCGTAAATTTATTCAGAGAACCGCAGGGGACGAAGTGAAGCTGAACAGTAATGGGGAAACGGCACTGGAATATTTCCGGAATAAAGTGAAAAGTAAGACCTTGTATTGTCTTGATGAGCCGGAAAACAGTTTATCACCGGCCATGCAGCTCGCGCTCGTTGAGCTGCTGGAGAAAAAAGCTTATGAGGAAGAATGCCAACTGATTTTATCGACGCATTCACCGTTTTTGCTGGCAATGCAGGGGGCGAGGGTGTATGATCTGGACGTAACACCGGTTTGTGTGAAAAACTGGTGGGAGCTTGAAAATACCCGCCTTTATTTTGAGTTTTTTGAAAAGCACAGGGCTTTGTTTTTGTAACGAGAAGGATACTATGGCGGAAGCCGGTAAGGAGGAGCAGATATGGTCAGGGTAGTCGGAAACCGGATGATTGACGAAAAGGGGGCAGCGGTGCGCTTTTTCGGAGTGAATTGTGCCGGAATGGAATGGGATTCGAGAGACAGTCACATTGAAAAATCAGTTCAGGCTGCACTTACGGAATGGAACGTGAATCTGATTCGACTTCCGGTTTGTCAGGACCGGTGGTTTGGATTTGGACAGGAACAGAAGGAAAAGCAGAACTTTCCTGCCTATCGGGAGCAGGCAGACCGTATCATAGAAGCAGCAAGGCAGAAAAATGCCTATGTTTTATTTGAACTTCACTGGTCGGATATGGGCGTATGGGGCAGTAGAATCGGACAGCACAGCATGCCGGATTTGAATTCTGTTGCGTTTTGGAGGGATGCAGCCTACCGGTACCGGAATGCGGAAAATGTATTGTTCGGGCTGTATAATGAACCACGCCATGTAAGCTGGCAGCTTTGGAAGGACGGCGGAATGGTTACGGAAAAGGATAAGAAGACCGGTACAGAGTATCGGTATGAAACGCCGGGAATGACCGGGCTGATTCATGCGATTCGGGAAACCGGAGCGAAAAATTGTATCGTAGTCGGCGGACTGGACTGGGCATATTCCTTTGAGGGAATGCTTGAAGAGGTCGGTGATTTGTATGACACGCCGGAGGGAAACGGACTTATTTTTGATAGTCATGTTTATCCGTGGAAACGGCTGGAATGGGACAGAGATGTTACGATAATTTCAAAGCGTCATCCGGTATTGATTGGAGAATACGGTCATTATGGCGATGATGCAAAGCCTCAGGAGGGGGCACAGGTGCTTCCTGCAAAAGAATGGCTTTTCCGTTTGTTTTCCTGGATTGAGGAGCATGAGTACAGCTGTACCGCATGGGACTTTCACCCGTATGCCGGTCCGAGTCTGATTAAGAATTTCGAGTATGAACCGACGGAATTTTTTGGAGTATATGTGAAGGATTTTATCCGGAAAAACAGAAAGGTTTGATTTTTTTCGAAAAAAATGGTATACTAAACTGATATGTTATACAGTCAGGGGAAAGTATGCCAAAATGGCAGAAAGGCATGGAATGGATTGTGAACGGGTTCAGGAGCTGATTGCTCCGTTTGTCAACGGGAAACTCAATACGGAGGAAACGGAAGAATTTCTCAGGCATATCGATACCTGCTCTGAATGCAAGGAGGAGCTTGAGGTGTCGTATTCCTTAATGACAGCGATGAAACAGCTGGATGAAGGAACCGATTTGTCAGATAACTATATTCAGGAGCTGAATGATAAGATAGAGGCCTGTTTTATGGACGGGCTGAAAAAGAAACGGGACTGTGCACGCAGAAGAGTGATTCTTGCAGCACTCGTATTCGCACTTTTGTTTTTGACCGGAAGCATGGCTTCGGAGAAGCGTTGTGCGCAGGAGGAGGCTTTACTTCGAACGGTGTTGTATGTTGAGGATGACGCCGGAGAGGAATCCGTGGAACAGAACGATAAGATAGAAACAGAAAATAATAAAAATGAAAACGGAATGGAAGGAGAGCAGGTGCCGTAATGGAAAAGCTTGTAGTGATTGACGGAAACAGCATAATAAACAGAGCCTTTTACGGGCTTCCGGACCTTACGATAACGGACGGAAGACACACCAATGCGGTGCTTGGCTTTCTGAACATTCTGATTAAGCTGATTTCGGAGGAACAGCCGGATTATCTGGCGGTTGCGTTTGATGTAAAGCATCCGACGTTCCGGCATGAGATGTTTCCGGAGTATAAGGGAACACGAAAGGGAATGCCGGAGGAGCTTCGTGAACAGGTTCCGCTGTTAAAGCAGATGCTTGCGGCCATGAAGATTCTGACAATCGAATGTCCGGGCTTTGAGGCAGATGATATTCTTGGGGCGCTTTCCGCAAAAGGAAAAAAGGACGGGAAACAGGTTACGCTTGTGTCCGGAGACCGTGATTTGCTTCAGCTTAGCTCGGAGGAGGTACTGGTTCGGATTCCAAAAACGAAGCGCACCGGAACGGAGATTGAGGACTATACACCACAAAAGGTTTTTGAGACATTTGGTGTGCTGCCACATCAGATTGTCGATTTGAAAGGCTTAATGGGAGATGCTTCGGATAACATTCCGGGAGTTCCGGGCGTTGGAGAAAAAACTGCCGCAAAGATTCTGGCTAAATTTCCGAGTGTGGAGGAAGCAATTGCCCATGCACAGGAGGTTGAGCCGAAGAAGGCCAGAGAGTCTTTGATTGAGCACGCGGACCTTGCCCTGCTCAGTAAAACGCTTGCCACCATTAAAACCGACTGGGAGCCTGATTTTTCTTACGAAGCCGCAAAACTCGGGAACGTTTTTACCGATGAAGCATATATGCTTTGTAAAGAGCTTGAGTTTAAGACGCTGCTTTCCAAGTATTTTTCTCCGGACCAGGGAAAGAAAGAAATCGGAAATGGGTTTGCAGGGGAACCTTCCCGGATTACTTCCGGGGAGGAATTAAGTCGTCTGTTAGAGCAGCTGATGAAGGAATCCCATGTTGGATTTTCCTTTACCGGAAGAGAAATGGTTTTAGCGGGAGCTGAGGGAGGATACCTTGTTTCGGAAAAGCTGCTTGCGGAAAAGGGAAGAGGTGCTGCAGCTGAACTCAGGGTTCGCGGCAGCGCGGAAGAAAGCTCGGATAGCTGCCTCGGAGCCGGCGCCATTTTACATCAGCTGTGCAGCGTGGGAGTAAGTATTTCTGCCTTTGATTTGAAACGGTTTGCAGGACTTACGGTACGAGGCGACCAAAAGCAGTATTTAGATACGGCACTTGCTGCATATCTTCTGAATCCTCTGAAAAACAGCTACACCTACGAGGATATTGCCAGAGATTATCTTGGTATGGTAGTACCGTCTCCGGCAGATTTTGCAGGTGAGGCAGAGCCAAAGCAGCTCTCCCTGTTTGAAGAAGAAACGGAAGAGAAGGAAAAGGAGAAAAACGGCGCAGAAAAGGTTGCCTATTATGAAGCTATGACGGCAGTACTTTCCGCACCGGTGCTTTTGGAGCTTCTTTCTGCAGACGGAGAACGGGAGCTGTATCAGACCATTGAGCTACCTTTAGTGTTTACTTTATTTGAAATGGAGCAGACAGGAATGGAGGTTAACCAGGCCTGTCTGACGGAACAGAGCAGACTGCTCAGTGAAGGAATCGAAGAGCTTACGAAAAAGATCTACCATATGGCAGGAGAGGAATTTAACATCAACTCCCCGAAGCAGCTCGGAGTGATTCTGTTTGAGAAATTAAAGCTTCCGTACGGCAAGAAGACGAAGACGGGTTATTCGACCTCAGCAGACATTCTGGAGAAGCTGAGAAGTGAGGACCCGATTGTTGAGGCAATACTGGAATACCGGCAGCTCGCAAAATTAAAGTCTACGTATGCGGATGGATTGTCGGTCTTTATCCGCCCGGACGGAAGAATTCATTCCAAATTCAATCAGATGATTACGGCAACGGGGCGCCTTAGCAGTACGGACCCGAATCTTCAGAACATTCCGGTCCGTATGGAGCTCGGAAGACAGATTCGAAAAGCATTTGTCCCAAAGAAGGGCTGCTGTTTTGTGGATGCGGACTATTCCCAGATAGAGCTTCGTATCCTGGCACATCTTTCGGGAGATGAAACGTTGATTGCGGCGTACCGGAAGGAAGCCGATATTCATCGCCTGACGGCTTCGCAGGTACTGCACATTCCGTATGAGGAGGTTACTCCGGCGCAGAGAAGCAGTGCAAAGGCGGTAAATTTTGGCATTATCTACGGAATCAGCTCCTTTGGTCTGGGACAGGACCTGAATATCTCAAGGAAGGAAGCAGAGGATTATATTAACCGCTATTTTGAGAGCTATCCGAAGATAAAAAAGTATCTGGACGGGCTGGTGGAACAGGCGAAGAATCTTGGTTACGTAACCACGATGTTTGGACGAAGAAGACCGGTTCCGGAGATTTCTTCCTCCAACTTTATGCAGCGCTCCTTCGGAGAACGAATTGCCATGAATTCTCCGGTACAGGGAACGGCTGCGGACATTATGAAAATAGCGATGAACCGCGTGGAAGAACGGCTTTACCGGGAGAATCTCGGTGCGAGGGTTGTGCTCCAGGTTCATGATGAATTATTGGTAGAAACACCGCTTCCGAAAGTGGAGCAGGTTAAAAAAATCCTTCGGGAAGAAATGGCGGCTGCGGCACAGCTGTCGGTTCCGCTGGAGGTTAGTGTGAGTGTCGGAAACGACTGGTATGAAACAAAATAATTCAAAGGATAGAAAGGTAGCGGCATGAAAGTTATCGGAATTACCGGCGGTGTCGGTGCGGGAAAATCCACGGTGGTTGGAATTATTCAAAAGCATTTTCCTTCGGTTTATCTGCATTGTGATGTCATTGCGCATGATTTGATGCTTCCGGGGGGAAGAGCGTATCCGGAACTGGTTGAAACGTTCGGTATGCGGATTCTTAGTGAGGATAAAACGATTGACCGAAAGGCCTTGTATGAAGCTGCGTTTCCGTCCGGGCGGGTGGAGGAGCTGAATGCGTGTGTTCACCCGCATGTCAGGGAAGTCGTGGAGGAAACCATTGCAAAGCTTCGTGACGAGCAGTTTGAGGGCTTTGTTCTGATTGAAGCGGCTCTTTTGATTGAGGCCGGCTACCGGGAAATCTGCGACGAGCTGTGGTATGTTACCGCACCAAAGGAGCTTCGGCGGGAGCGTCTGAGGGCCAACCGCGGATATTCGGAGGAGAAGATTGATTCCATTATGAAAGAACAGTCCTCAGATGAATACTTCCTGAAACATTGTGATTTTGTTCTTAGAAATGATTCGGCACTTAAGGACTGTGAGAGTAATATTTTGTCACAGATAAAGATGCATCAGAAGGAGGCGCTGTCGTGAGTAAGCAATACCCGGATAAGCTGGTATTCGGACTTGACATCGGAACGCGAAGTATTGTCGGAACCGTTGGCTACAAGTCTTCCAGGGACAATTTTACTGTAGTTGCCCAGTGTACCAGACTTCATGAGACAAGAGCAATGTTAGACGGTCAGATTCACGACATTGGAAGTGTATCGGAAACAATCAAGCAGGTAAAAAAGGAGCTTGAGACTGCCATTGACCGAAAGCTCACGGACGTATGCATTGCAGCTGCAGGCCGTGTGCTTACAACAGCAACGGCACATGCAGAGGTTTCCTTTGAGGAGGAAGTCGTTGTTGACGAAGAGATGATTCATTCCCTGGAAATGCTTGGAGTGGAAAATGCACATAAAAGGATGCTGGAGGAAACCAAAGACCGGGAGCATAACTTTTATTGTGTTGCATACACCGTTGTTCACTATTACCTGAATGATTATATGATAACGAATCTGGTTGACCATAAGGCAGTCAAAATCGGAGCAGAGGTGCTGGCAACATTTTTGCCGGAAGAGGTAATCGACGGTTTGTATGCTGCTGTGGAGAAAGCAGGGCTGCAGGTGGAAAATCTTACCCTGGAGCCGATTGCGGCAATGCAGGTGGCAATTCCGGAAAATTTCCGGCTGTTAAATATCGCACTGGTCGATGTGGGAGCCGGTACGTCGGATATCTGTATTACGAGAGACGGCTCGGTTGTAGCCTACGGAATGATTCCGATGGCCGGGGATATGCTGACGGAGGTTATTGCAAAAAGTCGTCTGGTAGATTTCAATACAGCAGAGGAAATCAAGCTGGAGGCTTCCACCAGAAAAAAGACAATTATGTACAAGGATATCATGGGACTTCGGCAGAAGGTAGAACGTACGGCTGTTCTGGCAGACGTGGAAGCAGCTCTTGATAGGATTACTACGGAGGTTTCCGGACAGATTACCGAATTAAACGGTGGAAAGCCGGTGAGTGCGGTATTTGTGGTCGGCGGAGGCGGAAAGCTTCCGGGCTTTACGGAGGGACTTGCGAAAAAGCTCGGACTTCCGAAGGAACGTGTGGCACTTCGTGGCGAGGAGGTTCTTTCTTCGGTCACCTTCTTACAGGAAGGCATCGTAAAGGATCCGCTTTTGGTAACGCCGGTTGGTATTTGTCTGAATTACTATGAGCAGAGAAATAACTTTATTTTTGTCCGTGTCAATGACGAGCGGATTAAGCTGTATGACAACGGAAAGCTGACGATTGTAGATGCTGCACTGGCGTTTGGTTATCCGAATGAGAAGCTGTTTCCAATCCGTGGAAAGGAACTGACCTTTACCGTAAACGGTGAGAAGCGCATGGTGCGTGGAGAACCGGGCGAAGCGGCAGTGATTCATCTGAATGGAAGGGTAGCCGGCATTAATGCACCGATTCAGCAAAATGATGAAATTACGATTTTGGAATCAACCACAGGAAAAGCGGCAGGCTGTATGATTGGTAAGCTTCCGGAATTTAAGCAGACGATTTCCTTTACGGTAAATAATAACAGGGTTACGTGTCCGAGATATATGCAGGCAAATGGCGAAATGGTTTCGGAATATTATGAGATTTCGGAAAATGATGAGATTGTTTCCCTGGATTACTACACGCTTTCCCAGGTACTTGCCTTTCTGGATATCGTTCCGCAGGGAAGGGTATATGTGAATCATATGCCGGCAGGACCTGCGGAAAAGGTATATGATAATTTTGTTATCAATATGGAACTTGAGGAGCAGAATTACCGGGAGGATATTGCGGGACTTTCGGAAGAGACGGAAGAAGCTGATATATCCGCAGAGGCAGCGATTGTTCCGGAAAAGCAGGCAGAGCTTTTAAAGGAAGTGGCTGCAGTGGAGGATACAGACGGTACAGCCGGAACAGAACCGGACGTAAAGCCGACCGAGGTACATAATCTTGTGGTTCTGGTTAACAAACAGCCGGTGGTGCTTAAGGGAAAGACTGCATATCGTCTGGTGGATGTTCTGGATGTGTTCCCGTTTGATCTTTCCCAGGCAAACGGACGCAATGCGGTAGTTCGTGTCAATGAAATTTCGACGAACTTTATGCAACCTCTTGCAGATGGGGACCGGATTGATTTATACTGGGAGGGATAAGCAACAAAAGACACCATTTGCGGTGAAAGAAGGAAGGTTATAAGGTTAATATGAAGGTTTGTGCGATAGCCAGCGGCAGCAGCGGAAACTCCGTGTATGTCGGACATGGGAATACACATCTTTTGGTAGATGCCGGGGTAAGCGGGAAGCGGATTGAAGAAGCCCTGCTTTCTATCGGAACGGATGCTTCAAAGCTGCAGGGAATCCTGATTACCCATGAACATACAGATCATACGCAGGGCATCGGAGTTTTGGCCAGACGTTATCAGATACCGATTTATGCAACTGCGGAAACGCTTTGCTGCATGTTAAAGGGAAAGACAAATCTTGGGCGGATTCCGGAAGGATTATTTAGAGAAATCAATCCGGGAGACCGGCTCTGGTTTGATAACATTATGGTGACAGCTCACCCGATTTCTCATGATGCGGCGAATCCGGTCTGCTATACCTTTGAAGCAGAGGGAACAAAAGCAGCATTGGTAACGGATCTCGGCACCTATGATGATTCCATTGTGACTGCAGTTTCGGAAGCGGACATTTTATACCTGGAAGCGAATCATGATGAGAATATGCTTCTGGTGGGCAGTTATCCGTATATCTTAAAGCAGAGAATCCTCGGAGAGCGGGGGCATCTGTCCAACGATCTGGCAGCAAGGCTTGTTTGTACCGTACTTCATCCGGGCCTAAAGCATGTGATTCTTGCACATTTAAGCAAGGAAAATAACATGCCGGAGCTTGCTTATGAAACGGTACGGCTGGAGCTTTCGGAGGCTGCAAGGAAAAGAGAGCTTCCGATGCCGGATTTATTTGTGGCAAACCGGGATACCATTTCGAAAATGGTGTCAGCAGATGCAGTTTGATAAAAAGTCCTTTTGGATTTTTTCATAAAGAACCAGACAATTTAGGAGGAAAGAAAATGAAAAAGACAATTGTTACGGTAGTAGGAAAAGACTGTGTGGGTATTATTGCAAAGGTTTGTACGTACTTTGCTGAGAATAAGGTAAACATTCTTGATATTTCCCAGACAATCGTTCAGGAATATTTCAACATGATGATGGTAGTTGATACGAGCGCCTCCGATAAGGAGTTTGCACAGATGGCAGAAGACCTTGAAGGACTCGGACGTGGTATCGGAGTTATTATTAAGGCGCAGCATGAGGACATTTTTAACATGATGCACCGCATCTGATGATACAGACAGCTTCCCGGTTTGATGAAACGGAGAAGCGGAAAGGGAACAAAACATGATCAATATTCAGGAAGTTATTGAAACGAACCAGATGATTGAAAAGGAAAATCTGGATGTTCGTACGATTACCCTCGGAATCAGCTTACTCGATTGTGCTGATTCCAATCTTGAAACGGTAAAGAAAAAGATTTATGAGAAAATTACCACGAAGGCGGAAAAGCTTGTGGAAACCGGTAATAATCTGGAAAGAGAATACGGGATTCCGATTGTAAACAAGCGTATCTCCGTTACTCCGATTGCTCTCGTGGGCGCCTCTGCCTGCAAGAAGCCGGAGGACTATGTAGAAATTGCAAAAACGTTGGACATGGCTGCAAAGAAGGTCGGCGTTAACTTTATCGGTGGTTATTCTGCCCTTGTGAGTAAAGGAATGACGACCAGTGACCGTCTTCTGATTGAGTCGATTCCGCAGGCACTTGCTGAGACGGAGCGTGTGTGCTCCTCCATTAACGTAGGTTCTACAAAGACCGGTATCAACATGGATGCAGTCCGCCTGATGGGTGAAATCGTAGTCAAGACTGCACAGGCAACGAAGGAGAATGATTCTTTAGGTTGTGCAAAGCTGGTTGTGTTTTGTAATGCACCGGATGATAACCCGTTCATGGCGGGTGCATTCCATGGGGTAACCGAAGCAGATGCAATCATTAATGTCGGTGTTTCCGGACCGGGGGTTGTTAAGACTGCACTTACTGCAGTGCGTGGTGCTGATTTCGGTACGCTTTGTGAGACCATTAAGAAGACGGCATTTAAGATTACCCGTGTAGGTCAGCTGATTGCAAATGAGGCTTCTGCGGCATTAAATGTTCCGTTCGGTATTGTGGATTTGTCTCTTGCACCGACTCCGGCAGTTGGAGATTCCGTTGCAGAGATTTTACAGGAAATAGGTCTGGAATATCCGGGGGCTCCGGGTACGACGGCAGCACTTGCCCTTTTGAATGACCAGGTGAAGAAGGGTGGCGTAATGGCCTCTTCTTACGTTGGCGGATTAAGTGGTGCGTTCATCCCGGTCAGTGAGGATCAGGGAATGATCGATGCGGTGAGTGCAGGCTGCCTGACCTTAGAAAAGCTTGAAGCCATGACCTGCGTATGTTCTGTAGGTCTTGATATGATTGCGATTCCGGGTGATACGAAGGCAACGACGATTTCCGGTATTATTGCAGATGAAATGGCAATTGGTATGATTAACCAGAAGACGACAGCAGTTCGTCTGATTCCTGTTATCGGTAAAGGTGTTGGTGAGGTTGCTGAATTCGGCGGTCTTCTTGGCTATGCACCGATTATTCCGGTTAACACCTTTTCCTGTGACGCTTTTGTGGGACGTGGCGGAAGAATTCCGGCACCGATTCACAGCTTTAAAAATTAGGAGGAGACAAAATGCTTTCAGAGCTTGAGGCTTTGGATTACAAAAAGATTTTTTATTGGTTTTCGGAGCTTGCAAAAATACCGCATGGCTCCGGAAACGTAACGCAGATTGC
Organism: uncultured Clostridia bacterium; assembly: GCA_945622055.1. GTDB lineage: Bacteria > Bacillota > Clostridia > Lachnospirales > Lachnospiraceae > SIG307. The sequence continues at coordinate 2,826 of CALZBV010000019.1, read as the reverse complement.
TGATTTTCTGGAGCAGTTTGCAAAGGCGCACGCCCTTCGTTATGTGCGTGACTGTGCGGATAATGTGATTTTTTATAAGCCTGCAACTAAGGGCTATGAGGAGCGTCCGACCATTATTCTTCAGGGACATATGGATATGGTCTGCGAGAAGGATTCTGATGTAGAGCATGATTTTCTGACGGAAGGTCTGAAGCTTTATCTGGATGGGGACTGGCTTCGTGCAAAGGGGACTACCCTTGGTGGAGATGACGGAATTGCAGTGGCATACTGCCTTGCACTTTTGTCAGATGAAGAGCTTGCTCACCCGGCACTGGAGTGCGTGATTACCACGGAGGAGGAGACCGGCATGGATGGTGCAAAGGCACTTGACCCATCGCTGCTTTCCGGAAGAATTCTTCTGAATCTGGATTCCGAGGAAGAGGATACCGTACTGTGCGGATGTGCAGGTGGAATGCGTATTACCGGACACCTGCCGCTTCGTTGGCAGGAAGCCTTCGGTAAGAGCCTGCGCATCGAGATTAAGAATCTGCTGGGGGGCCATTCCGGCACGGAGATTGACAAGAATCGTACCAATGCAGTCCGCTTAATGACACGTCTTTTGTTTGAACTTAAGGAGCAGAGAGAGGTTTTACTGACGGATTTTGCTGGTGGAAAAAAAGATAATGCGATTCCGAGAGAGTGCTACGCGGTGCTTACGGTTGAGGAAAACACAGAGGAATTTCTGGAGAAGGTAAAGGAAATTGCAGAGGCTCTTTGCGAGGAGTTACGAAGCGCTGAGCCGGAGCTTCTGATTGAGGTTTCATATACGGAGGAAGAGGCTGCGGCACAGCCGGTGCTTCATCCGCTTGCCCTCGAGAAGCTGTTGTTTCTGTTGTTACAGGCTCCAAACGGCGTTCAGAAAGAAAGCGCGGAAATCAAAGGGCTTGTGGAGAGTTCACTGAATCTCGGTATTTTCCTGTTAAAACCGGAGGAGGCAGAGCTTCACTGGTCGCTTCGAAGCAGTAAAAAGAGTTACCTTCAGTTTATGAGAGAAAAGGTAGTGTATCTGGTAGAATTTCTCGGTGGAGAGGCTGTGACCGGAAGTGAATATCCGGCATGGGAATATGTTGCAGCTTCCAGGCTTCGCGAGAATTATGAGAGACTTTACGAACAGGAATTTGGCAGGAAACCGGTGATGACGGTAATTCACGCAGGCCTGGAATGTGGTATTTTAAGCGAGAAGCTTCCGGGACTGGATGCAATTTCAATCGGACCGCAGATGTACGATATTCATACGCCTTCCGAGAGGCTTTCGGTAAGCTCCTCAGTTCGTTTGTACCGTCTGGTAGAGCGATTCCTTTCAGAAGGCGGTATCATGTTGTAAGCGGAGAATACTATGAGTAAGAAGAGAAAGAAAGCGGAATCGCTTCTTCTGGTAACGGCAACGATTGTTTCCGTAGTGGCAGCCGGAATTTTGTTTTTTCGTTACACGAGCACGGGAAAACACCTGACTGCCAAGGCAGCAGCACATTATCTGCATGGGGCAGTGGAATTTGTTCCGGGAAACAATCGGGGACCGGAAAATTTACCGGAGTCTGTTTTTTTGGAGGGAATAAATCAGGCCGGGGAAGAAAATGAAACGGATGTTTCCGGAAATCAGGAGCAGACGGTAAAACCGGGTTTTGAAAAAGATGGCATATATCACCTTCTTTTGCTGGGGGAAGAAGCAATCCGGAGTGCTCCGGGAAAGGGAAGAACGGACTCGATTCTGTTACTTTCGATTCATACCGGACAACAAAAATGCCATATTACTTCTATTCTGAGGGACAGTTATGTGGAACCGGAGGGAATGAATCCCTGTAAAATTAATGCGGTTTATGCAAAGCAGGGGGTTGAGGGATTATATCATTTGTTGTATGATAAGCTTGGAGTGTGGCCGGATGGTTATGCCAAGGTAGGCTTTGACAGCTTTGAGGAGCTGATTGATATGCTGGGGGGAGCACAGGTCACACTTACCTCGCAGGAAGCAGAGTATTTAAATTCACACAACTACATTTCGAAGAAGGAATATCGGAATGTGAAGGAAGGAACACAGGTATTAAACGGCAATCAGACGCTTGGCTACTGTAGGGTACGGTATGTGCCGAATTGTAATGGAACCGCGTATGACTACGGAAGAACGGAACGTCAGCGGATGGTACTTGAGGATTTGTTCCAAAGATACAAGGAAGCAGGATTGTTAAAATGGGTGTCCATTTTGAAAAAAGGTCTCGGAAGCATTGAAACAGACTTGTCGGAAGAGGTCATGGAAGAATTGATTTTTGTCATGGATGAATATAACATCCGTGAACTTGAGCAGCACCAGCTTCCCGCAAAGGGAACGTTTGATTCTGTTAAGGAATTAAACGGCGTCACCAGTACACTGGTAACGGACTGGGATAAAAACCGAACATTATTCTGGAATAATCTGGAAAAAAATAAATGAGGAAAAGGTGATGAATATGAGAGAGGATGAAGTACATTCCATATTTGATCAGTTCGAAACAGATGAGGAAACGGGAGAAGTGATTATTCCGCGTGCAACGGTCGGTGTGGTAACAGATGTCCCGTCATCGGCGGAAGAAACCTCTGTGGGGGAATCCATCGTGTCGGAAGGTAATTTGGCAGATGGAACGGAGGAGCTTCCGAAGCTCGATCTTGATTTTAATTTCACGGAAGAGGATCTGGTTGAAGTAAAGCCTGAGGAAGAGGATGATGAGATTCTTCAGAGTATTGATGCTGCACTTGCGCAGGAAATGGCATCAACCATGGGGAAAAATATGGAGGAGCTGCCGGAGGAAGAAGAGA